>DATDEV010000649.1:0-5559 GCA_036522995.1 Polyangiaceae bacterium | reverse complement strand
GGCGCGATTTGGCGGCGTTGATGCTGGCCGTGAGTTGGTCTGGCGGGTCGCGCAGGCACGCGAAGCAGTCTTCGGCCTTTTTCGGGCCGCAGCCGCGCTTGGCGAGCAGCCGGGTGAGCAGGTGCAGCGCTCGGCGATCGGCGTCGGCTTGGGCACGGGGCAAGAGGGCTTTGTTTTGCTCGCAGGTCTCGGCGACCCGCAAGTCGAGCGCCACCGCCAGGGCCGGGGAAGCTTTGCCGCGCAGATCGCTGCTATACACCAGCGTGCGCGCCAGCTCGGTCGCCTCGGTGCGCGCCGGTGTGCCGGTCCAGACTTCGTAGAGCAGGTCCGCGCCGAGCGGCCCAGCCAGCTTGGTCATGCTGGCAAGCGCGATGCGCGCAGTCGTCGGATCCGAAGCGAGCTCCAGCAGCTCGGCGCGCACGGCCTTGTCTTGTGCCAGGGCCGGCTCGGCTTCGAGCTTCGCACGCAGTGACTCGGCCGCGCCCTGGCGGCTGGCAGCGCGGCTCTCGGCCAGGCTGACCAGCTCGCTGGAGGTCAGCGTTTCGGGCGCCTTGCCGGCGAGCTCGGCGAGCGCGGGTTGAGGCGACTTGCCGGGTGCAGCGACGGCAGCAGGGGCCACGGCGGGTGCGTGGCTGGGCGACGCTGCCGGTAGCGCCTGGTTGGGCTTCGGGGCGGACGAGCTCGTCGCAAAAATCAGCGCGGCAGCCGCAGCTACCAGCACCGGGGCGCCGACCATCCACAGCGCCGGGTGGCGCCACGCCGCACCGAGCAGCCGCTCCCGCTGCGAGCTCGCGCGAGCCTCAGCAGCGCCGTCGGACGAAAGCGACGTGGTGAGCGGCGGCGGCAGCTCCGAGAGCGCCTTGCCTTCGGGCAGGCCCGGCGCGGATCGACTGGGCAAGGCCATGCGGGGCAGCGGCGGCGGCAGCTCGGGCTCCGGCGCGACCGACGTGCCGGACCGCACGAACACCGGGCTGCGCGGGCCAAGCTCGGGCGAGCTCTCGAGCTTGGGCGGCGCAACCCCAAGCAGCGTGCGATCTGCGGGGCTCTGAGCGTCGTCGCGCTTGCGATCACTCTCTGACATGGCGCAGGCAGGGTACCATTTGCGCTTGCTCCCGGGCTGATTCTCCTTTGCCACTCCTCAGGGTAGGCAGGCCCACTCACCCTGGTAGCAGGCGCAGCCCGCGTTGGCGCCGTCGCCATACGGGCAGAAGCCGATCGCGTCGCCACACGCTACGCCGTCCGCGGGCTTGGTCGCTGGACAATCGAGGTTGCCGATCTGGCCGCTGGTGCCACCGGTGCCGCCGACACCGCTAACGTCTAAGCAGCTCCATTCGCCCTGGTTGCACGCGCACACGTCGGTACCCGAAACGCACGGCAGCTCGCCGGCCTGGCATGCCGCGCCAGCCTCCGGCACCGGGTCGCAGAGGTAGTCGTTCGGGTCGAAAGCGCCACCGAAGCCGCCAACGCCGAAGCCTCCGGTGTTGGAGCCGGTGCCACCACTGGCCTTACCCCCGCTGCCGCTGGAGCTGCCGCCGGTCGACCCGCCCGATTTCCCTCCACTGCTGCTGCCGCTGCTGCTGCCGCCCTTGCCGCCGCTGCCCGTGCTGGTGGTACCACCAGTGCCTCCCTTTCCACCGCCACCGCCGCCGCCGGTGTCGCTACTGCCGCAAGCCGCGACGACCGAGAAGGCGATCAGCACCGTGGAACCCAAGAGGCCGGTTGTAAGCTGCATGATGAGCTCATTTTACCAGGAGCGGCTCGCGCGTGGAACCCGGGCGCTTTGCAAAACTCCAGACAGGTTCGAAAGTGGTGCCCCTCGATAAATCGGCCGCCCAGGCGATGGGGTAGCATGCGCTAGTAGCGATGGACGAAAGGCCGACAGCGGGGGAACGAGCGACAGCCTCCACCAGCAGCGGCTACACCCTGCTGGTGGTCACGCTGGTGGCAGTGGCGCTCAGCGTCGCGCTGCTGAGCATCATGCGCCGCGCGGTGATCGTCGCCGCGTTGGTCGGTTGGAAATGGCTGAGCGCCAGCGAGCGACGCGACGGCGGGCTCGGCTACTTCGTGCTCCACGTGCTGCCCCAGCTGATCGTCGTGGGACCCCCGCTCAGCGCGGCAGTGGCGCTGGCTTGCGGCATCCATTTCATGTCCCGCCGCGGCACTTTGTCGCGGCGCGCCAGGCTGATTTGGCTGCTGGCATTGTGCGGAGCCACGGCGGGCTGGCCCGTGGCCTGCAGCTGTGTGTCGCTCCAGGGCCTGGCGGAGTCGGGCGAGCCGCTGAGCAAGTGACACAAACCCGCGAAAAAAGCGCAAATGCGCTCGCGCAAGATTCATCCAGCACTGCCACCGGCCCCGAATGACCCGCAAGATCGTTCAGGGATCATGCCCTAGGTAGGTGTTCGCCAGAGGCCCAATTCGCAATCGATTGCTTTCGCCTGGCAAATTCGGCGCTAGGCTTGGCGTCGGAGATTTCTTCATGCTTTGCAGCGTACGCACGATCGGGGCCCTGGGTTGGTGTGGTATCGGGCTCATTGCAGCCTGCACCGTCAAAGATCCAAACGAAGACGCCAACAATGGGGGCAGCGGCGGCGCAGCACCGACCGCCGGCAAAGGCAGCGGCGGCAAGGCGCCCAAACCGAGCACTGGCGGCAGGTCGGGCAGTGCCAGCATGCCCGAAGGCGGCACGCCCGGCGCCCCCGAGGGCGGCAGCAGCGGCGAGGGCGGCAGCGGCGGCGAGGGCGGCGCTCCCGAGTGTCCCGGCTGCGACAACGGCCTCTGCTTGCCGGATGGAACTTGCGTCGACTGCCTCGCCACCAAGGATGTTTGCCCCCCAGGCCAGCACTGCACCGAGGCTCACGCGTGCGAGCCGGGCTGCAAGGCCAATGGCACCAGCTGCGCGAGCGGAATCTGCGGCGAGGATCTCAACTGCCAGAGCTGCATCGGTGACGAAGAGTGCCTACCCGGGCTGGTCTGCAGCAATGGCGAATGCACGGAACCGTGCACCGGCGACGCGCAGGGCGAGAGCGCTGACTGCGGCGACGAGCTGCTCTGCTGCTCGACCCATTGCACGGATACGTTCACCGACAGTCAAAACTGCGGCGGCTGCGGTTTGGCCTGCGGTGCGACTCAGTTCTGCGGATTGCAAGCCTGTGCGAGCGGCGCGAGCGCGGACGATTGCACCAGCTGCCTGGACACCACGCTGTCCGGGGTGTGCAACATCGGCAAGGTGATCATCATCCTGGACAGCGACATCAACCTAGAGGAAGGCAACCGCACTCCGGCTCGCGCCATCGGCGCAGCGCTCGAAGCGCAGTGCGGGCTCACTCCGACGGTGATGGAGGCCGAGCAGGCCAGCCTGGAGGCGCTCAACTTGAAGAGCGGTCGGCCAGTCTCGGGCGGTGGCGAGCTGCTGCTCGTCGTGGGCGGTCCGTTCTATCAGAACCTCGAGGGCTACCTCGAGGAGCAGCGCATCGCGCCGCTCTATCATTTCATCGGTGATGGGGTGACCGGCTACCGTCGCAGCTCGGACGACGAGGTCGTCCTCACTCTGCCCAACGACGGCGACCACGATTCGCACGACTTTTTCATCATTCAGTTCATGCGCGACTCGGCCAGCGGCTCCCTGGCGCTCAACGCACAGGGCCTGTGGCTGAGCGGCACCGTCGCGGCTGCCCACTTGATGGAGCATGGGGTTTTGCCTGATCTCACGGCAAAGACGAACGCCTGGTACGCCTACGAATGGACCGACCTGAACGACGACAAGGCTCCGGACCTCGCCGAAATCGTCGAGGTCGCGTCGGGCAACTGAGCCGCATCTTGGCTCAATCCCTAGCGACGCTCGCAACTGCGCTGGGTAGGGGCGGATCAACACTCAGGTGCCGTTCGATCACGCCGAGCCGTTGACCCTGGGCGCGGGCACGCAAGCCGCCGCGCCCAGCGCCGACTGTTCCAAGCTCTACTTTTCGGCCAACGGCAGCGCGGGCCTCGACCTGTTCGTGGCCACACGACAGTAGTCTTACCGGGTACGCGTCCCACGCTGGGGAACGCGCGCTCTCCAAGGAAGCTGGGCTGGGCTCGAGCCCCATGGCCAGGCGCGTCAGCAGCGGGAGAAGAGATCGAAAACCAGCCGATAAGAGAGCAGCGCTAGCGCTGGATCGTAGCGAGGGCCCTCGTCGCGCAGGAAGGCGTGGGCGGCTTCGAGCTCGTGCCAGGTGAAGCGCCGCTCGGTCTCGCGCAGGCGAGCCTGAATGCGCACGCGGCCTTCGTCCGGAACATGCGGGTCCTGCCGTCCCCACACCATCATCAGCTCGCCACGAATCTCGGCAGCTCGCGCCAGCGAGTCGTCGCCACCGAGGCCGAGCGAACCTTTGTGCAGATCGGTGGCGTAAAAGCAGGCGGCCGCGCGCACCCGCGCATCGAGCGCGCAGCGGAAGGCCAGGTGCCCGCCGATGCAAACGCCCATGCTCAGCAGCACCCCGTTGCAGTCGCTCCTCGACTCGAGGTGGTCGAGAGCAGCGCGCGCATCGCCGTCGTAAGCAGCGATCGTCTTGCCCACCTTGTGAGCGTTGCCCGCGTCCGCTCCCGCCTGATCGTAGCCCAGCACGGTTCCAGCCGGCTCGAGCTCATGAAAGATCTCTGGCACCGCCACGACGTAGCCGTTGCCGGCCAGCATCGCCGCCATGCGCCCGATCGGGCCCGTCCGTTGAAAGATCTCGGAGAACAGCACCACGCCGGGGCGCCTGCCGAGGGCCTTCGGCCGGTAAACATAGGTGCGCATTGGTCCCGACGGCGTGGCCAGGTCGAGACTCGACTCTTCGAGGATCATGCCGGCGAGTGTAACGCGAGCAGCTGCTCAGTCGCTGGTGAACACGAACGGGATGCTGAGCGTGCTCGTGCTTCGACTGGCGGGGAAGTGCCACTGCGAAAGCTGGGCCGCCACGCACTCCGCCAGACGGGGATAGCCGGGCGGCTCGCCCAGCGTCGTGACCTTGTCGACGCCCCCCGAGGGCGCGATGGTGACCGACAGGCTGACGCGCGCCGAGGTCGAGGCATTTTCGGGACGCGCTTCGAGCGCGGGCTGCCAGCACTGACGCTTCATGGTCTCGCGATAGCGAGCCAGCGTCGCCTGCACTTGCGGCGCCTCCAAACGCTCGGGCAAGCCCGCGGACAGGCCGCTGGCGGTGGTCGCGGCGCTGAGCCCGGGAGCATGCTTCCCAGCCTGAGCGGGTGTCGAGCTCGCGCCGGCGCCGTCGAGGGTGTCGAGCGGTTCGCTGCCGCGCGCCCGCTGTCCCAAGGCCTGCAGCCCCGCGGAGCCCAGCAGCGGTCGGGCCAGCTCGAGCTTCATCTGCTCGAAGTTCGCCTGCCAGCAAGACTCCCAGCTCGAGTCGGGTAGCTCCCGGCAGCGTTCCAGGCTGCGGCGATAAGTGGCTTCCTCGACCTGTCTGCCCCGCAGGTCGTGCAATTTCAGCGCGATCGTATCGGTGCCGCGCCATTCGACGTCGGCCGACATGTCGCGCTCGGCGTCGGCGCCGACGACCTCCAAGCCGATGCCGCTCAGTG
>DATDEV010000648.1:0-5870 GCA_036522995.1 Polyangiaceae bacterium | reverse complement strand
GGTGCGGCGCCCGGGCAAGCTCCCGTCGCGCACCGACAAAGTCAGCTACTCGCTCGAGTACGGCGAGAACGAGCTCGAGATGCACCGCGACTCTCTGCGCGAAGGCGCAAGCGTGGTCGTGGTCGACGACTTGCTGGCGACCGGCGGGACTGCCGCCGCCGCGGGCGAGCTGGTGCACCGCCAGGGAGCCTTCGTGCTCGCGTACGCGTTTTTCATCGAGCTTTCCTCGCTGGGCGGGCGTGAGCGGCTCTTGCCAACACCCTGCGTGTCCATCATTCGCTACGACTGACCGACCCCGCAGAAGCTCACGGGTCGTCTTTCGGTCGTGCCGGGCGGCACGTCTTGGGCTGCCTGCGTCCTGATCACTCGTAGCGAGCTCCTGTGAGCAACAGGGAGGCGGGGAGGCGGGGTCTGAATTTGAGGGGTCGAGACGCGAGTTGCCGTTGGGAGACTGCGCAGTCTCGTTGAGCCATCGCACGTGTCGAACCCAAAAATCTCGGATCTCCCCGCCTCGCCGCCTCCCTGTTGATTCAGGCAGTCGAGACGACGGTTCAGAAAGCCAGCGGCCCCAGACGGTGTTCGGCGAACTAGATCTGCGAGCGGTTGGTGGCGACCATGACCAGCCGTTCGAAGCCGAGCGCATTGCCGGCCGAGGGAGGCATGCCCTCGACCAGCGACGCCAGAAACGGCTCGTCGAGCGGGTAGACGGCGCGGCCGAGCGACTTGCGCCGCTTGGTCTCGGCGACGAGGCGGCGGCGCTGCTCTACCGGGTCGGTGAGCTCGCCGTAGGCGTTGCACAGCTCGACGCCGCCGAAATAGAGCTCGGCGCGCTCGGCCACGCTGGGGTCCTCGGCGTGGGGCCTCGAGAGCGCCGCCTGCGAAATCGGGTAGTGCGTGAGAAAGACCGGAAGCGGCAGCTCTGCCAGCGCCGGTTCGACGCGGGACACCAGCAGCTCGAAGTAGCGATCCTCGTCGCGCGCTGCCAGCCGCGCGGCGTCCTTGACGCCGGCGTAGCGTTGGAAGGCCTCGCGCACCGTCAGCCGTTCGAAGGGGCGGGCCACGTTCACCTTGCGCTTACCCAGCACGAACACCTCGTCTTCGCCAGCCAGGCTGCGCACCACGCTGCGCACCAGCTGTTCGGTGTCGTCGAGCACCTGCGAAAGGCCTGCGAAAGCCCTGTACCACTCGAGCATGGTGAACTCGGGCGCGTGCAGCGGCCCTTGTTCGTCGACGCGTGCCACCCGAGCCAGCTGGAAGATGCGCGGCATTCCGCCCACCAGCAGCCGCTTCATGTCGAGCTCGGGCGAGGTGATCAGGTACTGGCCGCTGGCTGCAATGGCGTCGACGTGAAAGTCCACGCCTGGCGCGGGCACGCGCAGCGGGGTCGTGACCTCGACGAAAGCGCGCTCGGCGAAGAAGGCGCGCGTGGCGGCCTGCGCCCGAGCCTGGTCGCGTAGCCGTTCGGCTTCACCGGCGAACACGAGCCGGTAGAACTCGCCGGCCGCGCTCGGGGTGGGGCACGGCTGGCGCGATTCGAGCTTGCCCTGGCTGAGCCGTTTGCCGTTCGGGACGCCGCTCACCACCACCAGATCACCCGGCTCGGCCTGCGGGCGCCCGGTCAGCTCGACACCGATGCGGGCGAAGGCATCGGCCACCACCAGCAATTTGCCCTCCACGTTGAACACGCGGCCCGCTACGCGCACGCGCCCCGCCTCGGGGCGGGGTGCGCCCTGGCCGAGATCGCTCGGCGACAGCAGCGAGCTCGGCTCGAGACGGCGCTTGGCCACGCTCAACCGCCAAACGCTCGCACGGCGAACTCGGCTATTTGCGAGCCCATCCACGAGCCGGTGGCGACCAGCACCGCCATCACTGCCAGCCAGCGCGGCAAGTGTCCGAGCGTGTGGTCTTGCACTTGGGTTGCGGCTTGCAGCACCGCGACCAGTAAGCCCACCAGCGCGGCGGCTCCAACGACCGGCAGGGCTACGGCTGCGGACAGCAGGAGCGCCTGCTGGCTGAGCGTCGTGAGCTCGCCGAGCGTGGGCATTAGGGGGCGCCGCCCTGTCCAGCTATCGAGGTGGTGGCGCCGGCTTCGCCCAGATCAGGGGTGCCGCCGGTGCCGCCGTCACTGGCGGGCACGCCGCCGCTGGCGGGCACGCCGCCACTGGCCGGCATGTCGCCGCCGGTGCCGCTGGTGCCGCTGCTCGTGCCGGCGCCGCCGCCGGTGCCGCTCGTCGACACTTTGCGCGTGCAGCGCGAGTCCGACTCTTCACCGGCAACCTCGGGGCAGCAGCGATCGGAGTTGTCTTCCAGCAGTCGGCTCGACGAAATGCACACCAGGGGCGGCTCGCAGTCGGCGTTCTGGGTCTTGTCCTTGTCGCAGCGTTCGCCTTCACCCTGAGCCTTGCAGGAGGGGGCGAAGGCGCCCAGCAGCAGGGCTAGAGCGAGCGTCGAGGCGGTGAACGAACGAAGCGCGGAGGCCATGGCGGCCGGTGTCCTAACACAAGTCAGCCGCCGCGACGCTGTTCTTTGGCTTCCACGGCTGCTGCAAAAAGCCTGACGTAGGAGACTGCGCTCGAGATCGAAAACACGAGCGAGGCGTAAATCAAGGCTCGCCCGACATAGACCAAGTCCACCATGCCCAGGTCGATCCCTGGCAGGCGGAAGTGGTACGGGTAGCCCAAGATCAGCGCCAGGATGCCGATCATTTGCAGGGCCGTTTTGCTCTTGCCGTCGTCACCGGCCGCGATCACCACGCCCTCGCTGCTGGCGATGCCTCGCAGCGCGGTCACCGAAATTTCTCGGGCCAGCAGCACCGTGACTGCCCACTCCGGCATACGGCCCATCGGCACCATGTAGATGAGCGTCGCCATCACCAGCAGCTTGTCAGCCAGTGGATCCAGAAACTTACCCAGCACGCTGACCACGTTCATCCGGCGCGCCAGGTAGCCGTCGAGCAAATCGGTGAGGGCGGCCCCCGAGTAGACGAGCGCGGCGAGCACGCAGTCCTTGGGCGTGCCGCGATCGAGCAGGACGATCACCAGCGGAATGGCGAGGATGCGCCCGAACGTGAGCAGGTTGGGCAGGTTGAGCGCGTCCTGACGCAGCGAGGTGCGCTGTCGTCGGCGTTCGCGACGTCGCTCCAGGCGCGCCTGACGCGCTTCTTCGCGGCTGGTCATCGGCTCAGATCCAACAGCAAGGCGCCCTCGCCACTGAAAGACACGGCTCCAGGCAGACGGCCCGGTGATGCTTCGGTGCCGATGGCTTGTCCCAACAGCCGTCCGGTCCAGCCAATCACGTCATCGACGCGCACGACGGCCAGCGCGTCCTGCCCCACGGGCAAGGCCGACACCGTGCCGTGCGTTTCGAGCACGGCAAAGCCGCTGCCCGACAGCTGCACCATGGCCACCGGCTCGCGCCCGCCGGCTGCCAAGCGGCCGTTTTCGTAGCGCACGCTACTCTCGAAGGCGAGCAGGCTGGCTTCCCGCACGTAGACGAACTCGTCGGCCAGCTCGATCGCCCACAGCACGCGGTCGCGCCCGGCGATCACGATCGCGCGCGCTGCGCCCGGGTAGGCGTGCCAGAGGCTCGAGCCTGCGCCGAACGGCTCGCCCGTCTCGCGCCCGCGCCAGCGCCGCATGAGCGGTGCTGGCGCCAGCGCACCGGCGCCGACCACGCTGGAAAGGACGTCGGAACGAGCCGAAAATCCTTCGGCAGTGAGGCAGGTGCCAATGCGCGCGCCGTGGATCAGCACCCTGGCGGGCGGCTCGGGGAACGCCAGGCCGCCAGCGGTGGCGAGCGACCCCGACGTGGCCGTAGGCGCACGCATCGAGGGCGGAGCGCGCAGCGAGGGGGGCGGAGGCACCGAGTCGCGCATCAGCTCGGCCGCGTCGGCGATGGCCGGCACGGCGGGGCCCAGGCGACCAATCATCGACGGCATGCGGCGCTGCCTGGGCAGCGGCGGCACCGAGGCATCGCCGAGCTCCACCGCGCGCCAGCGCCCCGAACGCGAAGCATCCGAGTCCTGGTCGCTGCCAGCGCGTGAAAAGCCGCCCTCGCGGCCGTCCAGCTCCTGGACCGCGTCGGCAGCTGCCGCTCGCACCTCCGCGCGCTCGGGATCCTCGGGCGGCTGCTCTTCCTCCGCTTGCTCGGCGAGCAGGCGCTGCATGCGCCGCGCCAGGTTGGGCTGGCCGGCTTTGTCGAAGGCGGCTTCGGCTTTGGCCAGCTCTCCCAAGCGCTCGAACACCAGGCCCAGGTAGCCCCAAGCGCGCACGTGATCGGGCACGCGCTGGATCACCTCTTCGAGCACGTCGCGCGCCAGGTGATACTGCCCCGTCTTGAGGTAGCAGAGCGCGAGGTTGACGCGCGGGCTGATCTCGATCGGGACCGCCTTGATGATGTCTTCGTAGATGCCGATGGCGCGCGGGTAGAGGCCGAGCCGAAAGTACACGACGCCGAGCAAGCCCTGGCCTTCGGTGTCGGCGGGCTGGAGCTTGAGCGCGCGCTCGAGCTCCTCCTTGGCTTCCGGGACGCAGTTGTCTTGCAGCAGCTCGCTGCCCCGGTACAGATGGTAGAGAAAATCCTCGCCATCGAAGTTGCTCGAGGGCGGCGCCTCGGAGTCCGGGATGCGCGCGGCGAGGCGCGCCGAGCGCGAGCTCAACGGGCCGAGCATCGTGCGTTGCGAGACGGGTCCGGCTGGGCCCGCGGCTGGATCGGCGTCGTCACCCATGCGCAAGAGAAGGCTACCTTGACCCTCTGGCCCTGGGCTCAGGTTTTTGCCGCTTGCACGGCCTCGTCCAGCGAAAATCGCCCTT
Organism: Polyangiaceae bacterium; assembly: GCA_036522995.1. GTDB lineage: Bacteria > Myxococcota_A > Polyangia > Polyangiales > Polyangiaceae > PMG-095. The sequence continues at coordinate 1,059 of DATDEV010000648.1, read as the reverse complement.
CGTGAAGCGCGCGACCGACGATCGCGCCGACGATTCCCGCGCCGGCTTGGGCAAGCGCGCTCAAGTGAGCGAGGGTGCCGACGCCCCCGCTGGCAATGACCGGGACATTGGTTTCTCGGGCCAGGCGTGCGGTGGCTTCGAGGTTCGGGCCGACTTCCGTGCCATCGCGATCGATGTCCGTGTAGAGGGCCGCAGCCAGAGCGTGCCCGGACAGCTCGCGCACGAGGTCACTGGCCAGCCGCTCGGATTGCTCGAGCCAGCCGGCCGTTGCGACCTTGCCGTCGCGAGCGTCGACCGCGATGATGATGCGGCCCGGGTAAGCCAGCGCGGCTTGCTCGACGAGCTCCGGATGGCGCAGCGCCGCGGTGCCCAACACCACGCGCTCGACGCCCAGATCGAAGTAGCTTTTGACGGCGTCGAACGAGCGCACGCCGCCGCCCACCTGCACGCCGCTGCCGAACGCTTTGACGAGCCGTGTCACCAGCTCGCGCTGCACGGCCTGCCCCGCGCGCGCGCCCTCGAGGTCGACCACGTGCAGGCGCTTCACGCGTCCGGCCCAGCCCGCGGCCAGTACCGGGGGGTTATCGTGATAGACCGTCACGTCTTCGTAGCGGCCTTTCATCAGCCGCACGGCCTTGCCATCGAGCAAGTCAATCGCCGGAATCACTTCCATCGCGTGCCGCCTTACAACGATCCCCAACGCTCCGCCAGGCTTTGAACGCTCCTGGAATCAACAGGGAGGCGGGGAGGCGGGGAGGCCTGCGATCCCAGATTTGGGGGTTCGATCCGTGCGGCGCCTCCCGGAACCTGCGCAGGCGTAGGCAGCGTCTCACGGCTCGACCCCCAAAATTCAGACCCCGCCTCCCCGCCTCCCTGTTGATTCAAAAGCCGCGCAAAGCCGGTCAGTGGCTGAGGAAGTGGCGCAGCAGGGCGATGCCGGCGGCCTGGCTCTTTTCGGGGTGAAATTGCGTGGCGGTGACGTTGTCGCGGCTCACGGCGGCGGTGACGACGTTGTCGCCATGCTGGACCGTGGCCTTCACCACGTCCGGCTCGCTGGGG
>DATDEV010000647.1:0-23267 GCA_036522995.1 Polyangiaceae bacterium | reverse complement strand
CTCGAGAGCGGAGGGCCAGATGGTGAGCCCGGCGGTCTCGATAGGATCCAGTAGTGAGACGACGAGGAGTAACGACATGACGATGCAAATGACTTTGACCCTCCAGCGCGCTCGGACGCGGCTCGCGCGACTGCGCCGCTTACGAGGCGCGCGCGGCGTGACGCTGTTCGAGGTGCTGATCGTGGTGGCGATCCTGGCGATGGTGGCCGGCGGCGTCGCGGTGTTTGCGCTACCCAGGTTTACCGACTCCCAAAAGAAGGTGGCCGAGTCCGGTGCTCGCACCATTCGCATGGCCGTCCAGCAGTGGCAGGCCGCCAACAACGAGACGAGCTGCCCCACGGTGAGTCAGCTGATCCAGGACAAGCAGCTCGACACTGGTCAAAACACCAATGACCCGTGGAACCAGGCTTACTCGCTGAACTGCAGCGACGAGGAGGTCACCGTCACGTCCAACGGCCCGGACAAGAAGAAGGGCACCAAGGACGACATCTCGGTGCCCAAGCTCGCCGCTGCTACGCCGACGGAGTGAGGAAGGACACGTGGCGCATGTCGGCCCTCTGCTTGCCTAAGCCCGCGTGCTCGCTCGTCGAGCGACGCGGGAAGGCGCCGAAGGCCAGGCAGCGCGGTCTCACGTTGCTCGAAATAATCGTCGCGGTGGCGCTGGTCGCGCTGCTCTCCGGCAGCCTGCTGTTCGGGAAAAACATGCTGGTGGGGAGCCGCATGCGCTCGGCCGCGACCTTGATCGTCAGCGGCGTGCGCTTCGGTTTGACGCGCGCCAACGCGACCGGAAGGCCGGCGCGCCTGGTGCTCGATTTCGACAAAAAGCAGCTGTTGATCGAGGAAGCGTCGAGCAGCCAGATGCTGGTCGAGAAGAGCGAGGACCCGAGCGCCGGCGCCGAGCCCGCCACCCAGGCCGAAGCCAAGGCTCGCTCCGAGGCCGAGCGCATCGTCGAAGGGCCGCGCGCACCGCGGGCGCGCTTCTCCAAGCTCAGCGACGTGACGGGCGCCGTTAAAGAGTTCACGGAGGGTCGTCCGCTCGGTGAGGGCGTGGAGCTGGTGCGAGTCCGAACCGAGCACGACGAAGAGCCGCTGAAGGACGGGCGCGCCTATATCTATTTCTGGCCGGGCGGCACGACCGAGCGCGCGGTGATTCAGCTCAGGAAGGCTGGCGACAAGGAGGTGGCGCTCACCGTCGTACTGAGCCCGCTCACTGGCCGGGCGCGCATCGAGAAGGGCCAGGTCGACTACCCCGAGCCTCGCGGCTTCGATGACGAGATTAGCGAGAGGGAAGAGTGACGGCGCGGCGCTGCCTGCATGCAAACGGCCTGCTGGCCCTGCGCGGGCGCGGCGCGAGCTCGGGCTTCACGCTGCTCGAGGTGCTGGTGGCGATCGCGATCCTGGGCCTGGGGCTCACGGTGATCTTGAGCTCACAAGCCGGTCTGTTCTCCAGCGCCTCGCGCGGCGAGCACCTGACGGTGGCTACCAACCTGCTGCGCTGCAAGATGACCGAGATCGAGCTGGACCTCGACCAGAAGGGCTTCGCGCTCACCGACGAAAACGACGAGGGCGATTGCTGCGGTGACGACGAGGGCGCGGGCTTCAACTGCGCTTGGAAGATCGAGCGTGTCGAGCTGCCGCCCATGCCCGAGGCTTCGAGCGACGCCGACGCCGGGGCCGGTACTGATCCGCTGGCTGCAGCGGGGCCGACAGGTGCGCCGCTCGACGCGCTGAGCAAGCTACAGGGCGTGCAGAGCGCAGGTGACCAGGCGACGCCCGGCGCGGCGCTGGAGCAGCTGGGGTCCGCCAGTGGCTCGGGTTTGGAGGGGTTGGTGATGGGCTTCGTTTACCCGAACCTGAAGCCGATGCTGGAGGCGAGCATTCGGCGCGTCACGGTCAAGGTGACCTGGACGGAGGGCACTCGGCCGCGCGAGCTCGAGGTCACGCAATTCTTGACGCGACCTCAGGAAGGGCAGCTCGCGACGGCCGATCAGGCCAACGTCGGCGGCAGTACGGCGGGCGGCTTGGGCATCCCCGGCATGCCGAACATCCCGGGCCTGCCGGGACTGAGCGGCACGGGCGGCTCGACCGGCAAGGGAGTCGGGAAATGAACCGACGTGCGCCCTTTCGCCGGAAATTACGCGGCTTTTCGCTGATCGAGCTGCTGATCGCGATCGCGATTCTGGCGGCCATCACCTCGCTCCTCTACGGCTCCTTCGCCGCCCTCAAACGCAGCAAGGACGGGCTGTCGCGTTTGCAGGACCGGCAACGTGAGGCTCGCCTCGCCATGTCGCGTGTCACGCGCGAGCTGCAGAGCGCGTTCCTGTCGGCGCACATTCCGCTCAACCAGGCGCTCGTCGTGCAGAAGACCATCTTCAAAGGTGAGCGTGGCACGCCCGCCGACCGCGTCGATTTCACGGCCTTCGCCAACCGGCGCCTGGAGCGCAACGCGCACGTCTCCGACCAATGCGAGCTGTCGTACTTCAGCTCACCCAACCCCGATGGCTCGGGCACCATCGACCTGGTGCGGCGCATCGACACCGAGATCGACCTGGAACCCGAGAAGGGTGGGCGCATCGAGGTGCTGGCCACTGACATCGACCTGTTCGACCTCGAGTACCTCGATGCCACGACCGGTCAATGGCAGGAGAGCTGGGACACCTCGCAGGCCACCGGCCAGCCCGATCGCCTGCCGCTGCAGGTGCGCGTGATCCTGGTGCTCAACGGTGGGTCTCGCTCGGGGGCCGACCGCAGCCGCAGCGCGATTCGACTGGTCACCAAGGTGCCGCTGCAGATGCTGACCCCGCTGACCTTCGCCACGCTCTGAGCCATGTCGACCCGCCTTTCTTCCAGCTGGTTGCGGCGCAAGGCGCCGGTGGCGCTGCTCGGTCCGCGAGCCCGCCGGCAGCGCGCGCGGCGGCGGCGGCGAGGCGTGGCGCTGATCCTGGTGCTCACCTCGCTCACGATCCTGACCGTGATGCTGTCCGAGATTCAGGACGAGAGCTCCGCCGAGCTCGGCAGCGCGCTCAGCGCGCGCGACGCGGTCGTGGCCGAGTACGCAGCGCGCAGCGGCGTCGCGCTGTCGCGGCTGCTAATCGCGGCCGAACCGACCATTCGCCTGTCCTTGAAGATCATCATGGCCGCGATGGGCGGCGGGAACGCACAGATCCCGGTCTGGGAGTTCACCGATCGCGTGATGGGGGCGTTCAACGACGAGGCGGGCGCCGAAAAGTTCAAGGCGCTCGGAGGCTTCGACCTGACCCAGGGCAAGAACCTGGGCCTGAAGGGCGCGTCCTTCGAGATCCAAGTGGTCGACGAGGATTCGAAGATCAACGTCAACGAGCCGGCGCGCGGCGGGGCCTTCGGACAGAGCCGGCTGGCAGCGCAGCTGATCGGGCTGATGATCGGACCGCAGAACGATCCGCTATTCGAGGGCCGCGATGCCGACGGGCAGTTCTCCGACCGCCAGACCATCTGCTCCTCGGTGATCGACTGGGCGGATCCGGATCAGGAGTCCTACGTCTGCGACCCGAATAACCCGACCGCCCAGACTGCGGCCTCGGAGGATTCGTTCTACGAGCGGCTCAATAAGCCCTATTCGCGCAAGAATGCGGCCTTCGACAGCCTGCTGGAGCTGCACAAGCTGCGCGGCTTCGGTGACGATTTCTGGTCGACGTTCGTCGAGCCAGACCCCGACAAGCCCGAGAAGCGCACGCTCACGGTGTGGGGGCAGGGCACCATCAACATCAACACCGCCAATGCGCAGACGCTGCTCGCCTTCGTCTGCTCGTCGGCGCCGGCCTCGCCCATGTGCATCGACCCGGCAGAGGCGCAGAAGTTCCTGATGCTGGTCACGATGCTGCGCGGGGCGATGGCAGGTGTGCCGGTCTTTGGGTCGACCGACGACTTCATCGCCACGCTCCTGGGCAAGGGCAAGCAGGCCGAGATCTTCAAGGCCGTCGGCATCCAACCCGTCACTTTCTTGTCGCAAGATCAGGCCAAGAAGATGATCTCGGTAGAGAGCAAGCTGTTCAGCTTGTACGTGACCGGGGTGGTGAAGGGCGCCAAGCGTGAGACTCGCGTGCGCGTCCACGCGGTGGTCGATTTTCGCAACGCGCCGCCGCCCGGGGCCGCCACCGCGCTGAATCAAGCTTCGCAGCTGAGCAGCCTGGCCGGGCAGGGCTCGATCGGCGCTGCCGCGGGGGCTGCCGCGGGCAGTAACCCGAATGACCCGACCGCCGCGCTAGCGGCACTCCTCAAGCCCACCCCGGGCGGCACGGTTATCCACTATAAGGTCGAGTGAGCTCCGCAAATGGCAGGTTTCGTCGGCATCGATATCGGTAGGACCCACGTCAGGGCAGTCAGCCTCGGCGTCGGCTACAAGCGCCTTTCCCTGGGGCGGCTGGAAGAAGTGGCGATCGACTCGGTCGAGTCGCTCGAGCGCGCCGTGCAGATCGTGGCCGGTCCGCTGCTCGAGCACGCGGACGCGGTGGCGGTGGCGATCAACGGTGATCACTGCTTCATCCATCGCATCGCCATCCCCGCCACCGCGCAGAAACGGCTGGAAGAGGTGCTGCCGTTCGAGATCGAGGCGCAGGTGCCGGTCGACATCGACGAGCTGGTCTACGACTACCGCGCGCTCCGGCGTCGGGAATCCAAAGACCCGGTGGTGGTGATGACGGCAGCCGCGCGCATCGAGGCGGTGCGGGCGCGCATCGACCTGATCAAGAGCGCGGTGGCGCGCCAGCCCGATCGGGTGGGCTGCGGGCCGCTGTCGCTCGCCAACCTGGCAGCCGTGGCCAGCCCCCTGCGCGGGCCAGGCCCGTACGCGCTCATCGATCTGGGTGCCGATCGCACCGAGGTCACGGTGCTTCAGCATGGCGAGGCGGTCTTCGTGCGCACGCTGTCGCAGGGCGTGGCAGGGCTGCCGGCGAGCGCGACGGCACTGGCGAGCGAGCTGCGCCAGACGTTCCTGTCGGCGGCCGTCTCGATCGGTAGCGAGCTACAAGCCGCCTATTTGCTGGGTGGTGGCGCGGGTGCGCAGGGCGCGGCCGAGTACCTGGCTTACGAGTCCGGGCTGCCGGTGATGCCGCTACCACCCTTGGAGCTCGAGGGCATTTCGGAGGAGCGCGCGCAAAGCGTGCCCCGCTTCGCCAAGGCGATCGCCTTGTCGCTAGCAGCGGCGGGGCGCGGGCGCGACGTCGACTTGCGCCGCGGTCCGCTGGCGTACCAGCGCGGTTTCGGCTTCTTGAAGGAGAAGCTGCCCGTGCTGAGCGGGCTCGGGGCGGCTATCGCCATCAGCTTCGTGTTCTCCAACTGGGCGCAAATGCGGGCGCTGGAGCGAGAGCACGAGCTCTTGACCAGTCAGCTCGAGGCGGTGTCCAAGGAAGTGTTGGGCGAAGCGGTGAGCGACGCGGAGGCAGCCACCGAGGCGCTAACGCGGGCCCAGGCAGCCGAGGAGGCGGATCCGATGCCGCAGGCGGACGCCTTCGACGTGATCGTGGGCCTGTCCAAGATCATCCCGATGACGATGACGCACGACATCGAGGAGTTCGACATGCAGCGGGCTCACGTCAAGCTCGCCGGCATCGTCGGCTCGACCGCCGACGCGCAGACCATCACCACCGACATCGGCAAGCACCCCTGCGTCAGGGACGCCAAGACCGCCAAGATCACGCAGATGGTCAACAGCGACCGACAAAAATACGTGCTGGAATTCGACGTGCGCTGCGGCGACGACGCCAAGAAGAAGTCGGCCGCGGACAAGGACAAGTCCGCGGAACCCACGGGTAAGGAGGAGGCGCCATGAGCCTGGCCGACCGATTCTCCAGGCTCGAGCCGCGCGAGCGGCGCTTGCTCGGCATTTTGGGTGGTGTGTTCGGGGCGATGGCATTTCTGGCCCTCCCGATCGGCATCGCCGCGACCGTGCACTCACAGGCGAGTGAGAACGCAGCCTTGCGCGACGCCATCACCGGTATCGACGACGCGCGCGAAGCCGTCATGAAGCAAAAGGCCGCGCGCGAGAGCGTGACGCAGCGCTACGCCAACCCGGCGCCGCCGCTGGCGCCGTTGCTGGCCAAGATTGCCGGCGAGGTGCAGCTGGACATCCCCGAGAGCCAGGACCGTCAAGCCGTGCCGCACGGCAAGCGCTACTCCGAGCGCGCCACCAAGATCACGTTGCGCAAGACGGGCATGCTCAAGCTGATCAAGTTGATGGAGCGCGTCGAGACCTCGGGTCATCCGGTCACGATCTCGTCGCTGAACATCCACAAGCGCTCCAGCGAGCCGGACTCGTACGACGTCGACATGGTCGTCAGCGCCTTCGATCGCAAGGCGCCAGAGCCCAAGAAGGGCGAGCCGAGCCCTGCCAGCAGCGCTGGCGGTGAGAAGGAGCCCGGCGAATGAAGCTGAACGTGAACCTCAGTCCGCGCCTGCGCCAGGTGCTGAAATGGGCGGGCTACGTCGCCTTCTACCTGCTGGCGCTGCTGGTGTTCGCGGTGCTCACTTTCCCGTACGAGCGGCTGGGGGACCGCATCGTGCAGGAGTTCAATTCACGCCAGACGGGCCCCAAGCCGATGCGGCTCAAGCTCGGCCACATGAGCTCGTACTGGCTGAACGGCATCGAGGCCGAGGACATCACCTTCACTTCGCCCGGCGACACGGACGAGGAGGGCAAGCTAGGCAAGCCCAAGGTGCTCACGGTCGATAGCGCGCACGCATCGGTGTCGCTGTTCCGCCTGCTCTTCGGCACGGTCAGCCTCTCGTTCGGCGCCGATGCGTTCGGTGGTGAGCTCTCCGGTCACACCGTCAACTCCGACGAGGGACGCAGCCTGGAGCTGGAGCTGGACGATCTGGACTTGGGGCAAGCACCGCTGTTCGGCGACATCGTCGGCCTGCCACTCTCGGGCAAGCTCACCGGTAGCATCGACCTGCTCATGCCGGAGGAGAAGCTTTCCAAGGCCGATGGCAAGATCACGCTCAAGGTGACCGACCTGGGCGCTGGCGACGGCAAGGCCAAAATCCGCGACACCATCGCGCTGCCGAAGCTCGAGGCCGGCGAGCTCACGCTCGATGCGGAGGCCAAGGCGGGCGTGCTCAAGATCAATACTTTTGCCGCTAATGGCCCGGATTTGAAGCTCGACTCGGAGGGGACGCTGCGCCTGCGCGACGCCTTCGATAGCAGCACGCTGGGGCTCACCATCAGCTTCAAGTTCCAGGAGCGCTACACCAACAAGAGCGACATCACGAAGAGCCTCTTCGGCGGTGGCAGCATGCCGGGGCTGTTCGACCTCGACCCCAAGATGAAGCGTGCCAAGCGCGCCGATGGCTCCTACGGTTGGCGTATCAGCGGCACGCTGGCGCGGCTCAATTTCATGCCGGCGCCGGTCAGCGGCGCGGCTGACCACTCGGCCAAGACGCCCGCCGCCGCCGCCACCGAGTGAGCCGGCGCTAGCCGCTCGCCCTCAGGAGTCGACGGCGATGCCCAGCTGCTGGCGCAGCCGGAAGTACTGGCTACTGACGCTGAACAGCACCAGCTCCTTCAGCCGATCGTCGGTGGCGACCGAGCTCGTGCTCTGGTCGGAGGCCTTGATGATCTGAGTCGCGGTCTCGAGGTCGTGCGAAAGCAGGAAGCCGACCCGGTCCGCCGTGAGATCCACGCCGCGCACCCAGCGCTTGAGATCCAGCGCGGCGCCGGAGGTGAGCAGCTTGGAGACCACGCGCGTCAGGTGGTCACGCGCCTGGCCGGTGACGCCTGCTTCCAGGGCGTGCATGGCCTCGGTAACCGCGCCCTCCAGGTCCGGAGTCACCGGAAATTGCGGTGAAGTCAGCTTGATGGCCGCGAACAGCCAGGCCTTGAGCACGGTGCCGCTCGCCAGCAAGTGACGCAGATACAGGCCGGGGCGCAGGTAGGTGAGCTGCTGGCCGGCGATGAACGCGGCTGGCTGAAGCGGCACGTCGGCGCGTAGCGCGGTCTGCCCCAGCACTAGCGCGGGCTCGTGCGTGAACAGGAAGGACACGCCGCCCGGATCGTTGGGGTTCTCGAACGCGGGCGGTAACTGCATGCCGAGCACGCCGGCCGCGTAGTACAGACTCTGGCAGACCGGCGCCGGATGCTGAGTCACGTCCACCAGGTAGCTGGTGTCGTAGCCGAGCTCATGCGCGGTTTGACTGCGGCGGGCGATCACCGCCGGCTCGATCAGCGCGAATACGCTGCTGAGCAATGAGTCGGAGTCGGTGTGCATCAGCTGCACCAGCCACTCTTCGTCGCCGAGCGTCGACTGGGCCGGCGCTGCAGATTCGCTCTTCATGCGCTTGTAGAAGCGCTCCTCGTCGGGCTCGGCCAGGTTCAGGACGCTGAGCGTCTGGCACAGGCACCAGGAAGCGTCGGCTTGCTTGGTCTCCGTATACAGGCGGCGCAGCGCCTTGTACGACTCGGCGCGGAACGGGTTTTGTCGCAGCAAAAGCGCCTGGCTGGCCACTGCCTTGTCCAGGTACTTGTCGGCGTCGCTGGCGTACAGGCTGCCCAGGTGCTCCGAGCGCTCCTTGTTCTCCGGCTCCAGCGTCTGCGCCGCCTCGTAAGCGTCGATGGCCTGGTCGATCAGGCCCAGGTTCTTTTCGTACAGCTCGCCCAGCTGCTGAAAGCTCTCGAGCATGCTGGGCTTGTCGCTTCCGTCGGTGGCGGCCTCCAGCCGGCGGCGCAAGCGCCGCTCCATGCCTTCCCAGTTGCGGCGCTCGCGCTCGAGCTCGACAGCTTCGCTCAGGGCCTTGTCGAAACGCGGCTCGAGCTCCAGCACCTGCTCGTAGAACTCGAGCGCTCGCTCCACGTCGCCAGCCTGCCTGGCGGTGACGATGGCCGCGGTGTGCAGGTACTTCACCTTCTGCTTCGGATCGTCGACGAACTCCGCCAGTCGCAGCACGATCTCGACCAGTCGGTTCCAGTCTTTATCTTCACTGTAGAGCTGCATCAGCTTGGTCAGCAGCTTGCGGTCGTCCGGGCGCTCCTCGAGCGCAGCCACGAAGCTCTTGGCTGCCAGCGCGCGATCGTTGAGCTTTTCTCCAGAAATGTCACCGATTTCGAGCAGTAGCTCGACCCGTTGATCGCCGGTTGCGACGTCCAGGTGGCGCGTCTTGACCTTGATCACGTCCTGCCATTTTTCCTGGCTCTCGTAGATCTTGGCCAGCGATACCAAGGGCGCGGTGTGCGAAGGATCGGCGTCGGCGGCCTCCTCCAACGACTGCTTGGCGACGTCCAGCTGCCCGAGCTGCCGCAGTGCTTCGCCCAGCCGGTACTGCGCCTGTCCACGCTCGATGTCGGTCATGCGCGAGCCGAAGCGAGCCAACAAATCGGTGAACAGCTCGGCGGCGCGCTTGGGTGACGCATTCTCGAACGTCACCAGCGCCACGCGCTCCAGCGCTTCCTTGTCGTCGGGCGCGAGGCGCAGCAGGGTGTCCATCGGCGCCAGCGCTTTTTCGGTGGAGCCCGTTTGCGACAGCGCGTCGACGTAGCGCACCAGTACGCGGATGGCCTCGGGGCGATCGAGGGTGTCAGCACGGCCGACCACACCTTCGTAGTGTTTGACGGCTTCGAGCGCGCGCTTGGCTTCGAAGGCGATGTCGCCGAGCACTACCAACGCGTCCAGATTGGTTGGGTCGAAGCCGCTGGCGCGGCGGGCGGCTTCTTCGGCGCGCTTGTCGTCGCGCAGTCCGTCGCGCAGCAGGCGCGCCAGCTCGCCGGCCAGCTTGGCCTTGGCCAGCTCGCCCACGGTGTGCTGCAATTCGCGCTCGATCAGCTGCACCGCGGCGTTGTGGTCGCCGCGGCTGGCGAAGGCGCTGCGCAAGGCCTGCGCTGCCAGCGTGTCCCTGGGACTCTCGTCGAGCGCCTTCTGGTAGCGCGTGATGGCGCCATCCTTGTCGCCGCGGCTTTCGAGCAGCTTGGCGGCGCGCACCCATTGCTCGGCTCGGGCCTCGGGGGAGCTGGCCTTGGCTGCGAGCGCTTCGATGGCGGTCACGGCCGCGCCGGCGTCACCGCTCGTTTCCCGCAGCTTGGCCAGAGACTCGAGCGCGATCGGATGGTGCGGGTCGAGCTCGAGCGCTTGCTCGTAGGCTGCGATGGCGCGGTCGGGGGCGCCGACCTGTTCGGCCATCAGCTTGGCGCGCGCCAGCACCAGCGCGAGGCGCCGCGGCGCCTCGCTCACCAGCTTGGTGTGGCGCTCGTACATGTTGCCGACCTCTTCCCAACGCTCGAGCCCGCGGTACAGGCGCACCAGCGCCGTGAGCGCGTTCTCGTTGTTGGGATCGAGCGCGAGCAGGTTTTCGAACGCCTCAGCCGCGGCGAGTGGGTCGAGAAACTCCTCCTCGTACAGGCCCGCGACGCGCTCCCAGAGCGTGACCTTCTGACGCGGCGTGGCGGCCGCGTCGATTTGCAGCTTGAGGTTATCCAGCAGCTCCTGAAAACGGCCGAGCTTGGAGTAAGTGCGAGCCAGCCCGCGCAAGCCTTCGGGGTGAAGCGGGTCGAGCGCCAGTACGTCTTTGTAGCGCCGGATGGCCTCGGTGTCGTCGCTCAGCTGAGTCTCGTACAGCTCGGCGATGCGCGCCAGCGAACGCAGCTTGTCGTCGCCGCGCTGCGCCTCCGCACGCCGCACCAGGTGCTTGACCAGGTTCATGAAGTCAAAAGTGCGCTCGTAGATGCGCGCGACGGCTTCGCCGGCTTGAACGTGGCCAGGGTCGTCCGCGAGAACCTGCTCGTAGAGCGCGCGCGCGCTCGGCGAATCGTTCAGGGATTGCTCCAGGATGTCGGCGGCCTCGGCGCGCAAGTCGCGCGCTTGGGCGGGCGAGCTAGCGGCGTCGGCGCGGCGCGTGAGCACCATGCCCAGCTCCTGCCACTGCTGCGCCTTGCGATAGACTTGCGACATGCCGCCGAGCGCGGCGTCGTTCGACGGATCGCTCTGCACCACGCTCTGGTAGCAGGGCAGCGCCAGGTCGGGGCGGTGCAACTTCTCCACGTACCAGCGCGCCAGCCTGAGCCAGATCAGGTTGCGCGTCTCGACGGGCGCGTCTTCCTCGGCCGCGGCGCTCTGGCAGGAGCTGGCCACTTCACTCCAGCTGTCTTGATTGGTGCCGCACAGCTGCTCGAGCTCGGTCGCGACGTCGCTGTCGCGCGGGTCTTCGCAGAAGGACTGCGTGAAGGCGACCACGGCCTGTTCCTTGTCGTCGAGCTGACCGGCGTACAGCTTGCCGATCTCGGCGAACGCGCGTGCCCGCTCCATGCCGCTGCTGGCCTGCTCGCTCTTGCCGATCAGCAGCTCGACCAGCTCGTCGAGCTTGCCCAGCTTGCGCAGCGCCTCTTCGAGCGAGCTTGCGGCCACCGGGTCACTCGGGTCGAGCTGGACGATTTCGGCGTAGATGGCGCGGGCCTGGTCGGGCTGCGCGGCGAGGTCGTTGTAAACGCGAGCCGCGCGGAACAGCAGGCTCTTCCTGGTCTCGGCGGCTTCCGCGCTGGAACAGGTTTCGGCCGCCAGCTTGAAGGCTTCGGCGACTTTTTCGGCGGCCCCGGGGCTACTGGCAGCAGCAGCCTCCAAACGCAGCGCGGCCTCGTCGTTGGCCGGATCGGTCAGCAGTTGGTCGACGTGAGCTTCGACCTGCTCGGGAGTCAGCTGCTCGGCCTGGCTCTGGCTGACCCGGCCCAGGTTGTGGAGCCGCTCGAGCACCTGCTCGGCGTCCTGTGGCCGGCGACTCGGATTCTTGTCCAGCAGCTCCAGAACTAAATGGTCGACGTCGCTCCCCAGCCAGCCACGCGGCGCGACCTGGCTGGGCGGCGTCGGCTCCTGCATCAGGTGACCGAAGGCGATCTCGAGCGCCGGCTTGTCGCCGAAGATCGGCTTACCGGTGAGCAGCTGATAGAAGATCGCACCGAACGAATAAACATCGCTCGCCACGTCGGCGACCAGGCCGCGAATCTGCTCGGGTGCCACCGCGTTGGGCGAGCCGACGGTGCTGAACAGCTCGGAGCGACCGTTGTTGGCGCGCGCGCGTGCGCGCAGTCGATCCGAGCCGGCGTCGAGCAGCACCACTCGCGGTGGTGCCGAGTCGCGCGCCAAGATCAGGTTTTCCAGCCGCACGTCACCGTGTGCCACGCGCTTGCGATGCAGCGCCGCCAGTGCCTCGAGCACGCTGATGACGAGCGGGCGAGCCTCGTTCAGGTGCACGGGGCCGGTTTGGGCCAGGCGCTGGGCCAATGACTGGCCCTCCACGTGCTCGTGCAGCACGCCGGTGCGTCCGTCGACGTCGAGCGCGCGCACCGCAGCTGCGAGCCCTGGATGGTGCACTTTGCCCGCCAGGCGGGTGACCGTGAGAAAGCGGTGCAGACCGCGCGCATCGCGCGTTGCCTCGCGCCGCAGCAGCTTCAGTCGGTACTCCCGGCCTTCCTGGCTGACGACGTACGAGATGCCCAGGCGGCCCTCGCCCAGCTTGCGCACGACGGTGTAGCCGGCCAGCACCGCGCCCGGCTGCAGCTCCTCGTCGCTGCTCACCCCGACGAGGCGGATGTGGGCGACCTTCTCGCTCACGTTGGTGCGCGTCGCCAGGAGGACGTCACACAGCGCTTCGACCGCGTCGTGCTCGACGCAATGGCTGGTGAGCGCGCCCGCAAAGCTGGCCTTGGCAGCAGTGCCGCCAACGCGCTCGGGGTCGAATCCCAGAATATCCCTGCTAAGCGATACGAGCTCTTCCAGCTCGTACAAACGCTCGAGCTCCGCCCGAAGGAGGTCCGCTTCGATCATCAGAGTTTTCGGTCCTTCCCCGCGCGGCAAGTGGCGGGGCACCATCGCGATGGCGGCGCAAACATAGCCTGTGTTGCATCCGCGGCCCCCCAAATTCGCTCGGTTAAAACGGAAACTTTCCTGCTTTTTACTGTCTGTGGCAGGGTCGCTTACCACATGGTCTCCCTTTTTGCCCAGCGTGTCCTGCCGCTGACCGTCTTGGCCGTGGCCGCGATTTCGGTTCCGGTGCTGATGCTCTCGCCGACGGGGCTGCCTCGACTCCGAAATCTGGAGGAGGAACGCAGGCGCGCAAATGAGGAAGTTTCTCGGCTGGGCAGCCAGATCGCGACGCTTCGCGCCGAGGTATCTCGCATCAAGACCGACCCGGCGGCGGTGGAGCGTGCCGCCCGCGACGAGCTCGGCCTGGTACGAACCACCGAAGTAGTTTTTCAATTTTCGGACTAGCGCTCGCGCTAGTCCGAAAATTTACCTTCCTGGTTTGTGTTTTGGGGCCCCAACCCCAAAACCGCGCCTCCGGCGCGCCGTCGCTTGCGGGCCCGGCCCGCGCCATGAACCTGGGCCTACCAACAAAACCGGCCGGACGATGCGTTAGGGACCGTCGGGCACGGGCACGGGCGCATTTACGGGGCACGCGGGCGGTAGGCGACCCGTGATAGGTTGGGGGGGTGACGGTCGAGCTTGCGCGGCGGCTGATCGACAGTGGAGTGCCGCTGGTGGACATCGAAGCGGCGCTGCTGCAGGTCGTTCTCGAGGGCGTGCCGCTCTCGGAGGCGCTGGCCGCACGGGAACCGGGGCTCCTTTCGCGCGTCGAACAGGAGCTGTCGCGCTCGGAGCTGCCGTCGGTACTGACGGTGCGCGCCTCGCCGGAGCTGTTTGCCCGCCTGCCGCAAGGCATGTGCGGACGGCTGATGGCCGTACCGGTCCACGTCGACCCGCGCAGCGGGCGCGTCGACGTCGCCGCGGTCGAGCCCCTCGACCCCCACGTGGGCCAGGAGTTTGCCTACCACCTGGGCCAGCCGATTCGAGTCCTGCAGGCTTCGCGGGACGCCGTGCGCGGCGCGCTCGAGCGCTTGCAGCAGCGAACCAAAGTTTCAGTTCTGCCGTCGGGACGCGCCGAGGCCCCGCTGGGGAGCGACGCGCCCATCCCACTGGTCAAGCCCGAAGCGGCGGCGCGCAGCGACGCTCCGATCCCGCTGGTCAGGCGCTCGATGCTCCCGGCCAGGGCTCCCAGCGCAGTCCCGGCGCCGCGCTCGGTCCCGCCCCAGAGCATGCCCGAGACCGAAGGCGTCGCGCTCAGCTGGCGTTCGAAGCCGCCCCCGATGGACCTGATCGAAAACGTCGCGGCCGAAACCAGCGCCCTGGCCAGGCCGTCGGCAGCGGCGCCGAGCCCTCGCACGGCTCGTGAGCGCCTCGAGAGCGCCGCCAAGCCCGAGGAGGTGCTGGAGGTGCTGCGCGACGCGTTGCTGCCGGCCAGCTCGATGGTCTTCGCCATCAAAAATGCCAGCTTCGACGGGCGCGTGGCTTCCGCGTCGGTGGAGCAGCGTACGTCGATCAAGCAGATCTCGGTGCTATCGCATCAGCCGAGCGTGCTCGAGACGGCGGTCAAGTCGGGCTTCTACCTGGGACCCATTCCCAACACGCCCAACCATCGCGAGCTGCGTGACGCGCTGCCCCCCGACGCACAGAACGAGGCTTACGTGACGATCGTCACCGTTTCGGACCGCCCGAGCTTGGTCTGGCTGCTGGCCGGCTTCGAGCAGTCGCTGGATTTGACCCGACGCGCCGACGAGGTGGCGCAGCTTGCGGGCCGCGCCCTCACGCGCATTCTGCGCGAACGCAAGCGCGGTGGTTGAATGAGGAAACAGCGATGAGCGACGCGCCACGTGACCGCTTTCGAGCGCAGGTTCGTGCCGAGACCGGCAAAACACCCGAAGAGCTGGCCAGCCGCACCCCCGCCGGAGTCACCCGCAAGCTGAGCTACGACGAGCAGGATCTGGCCGAGTTGTCGCACTTGGAGGCTCCGCCCGGTCAATTCCCGTACGCCCGCGGCGGCCGCGCCAGCATGTACGCCGGTCGGCCGTGGACGATCCGCCAGTACGCGGGGTTTTCGACCGCCGAAGAGTCGAACGCCTTCTACAAGCAGGCGCTGGCGGGCGGGCAAAAAGGCCTCAGCGTCGCCTTCGACCTGCCAACCCATCGGGGTTATGACAGCAGCGACGAGCGAGCCCAGGGCGACGTGGGCAAGGCGGGCGTGCCGATCGATTCGGTCGAGGACATGAAGCGCCTGTTCGAGGGCATTCCGCTCGGCGACGTCAGCGTGTCGATGACCATGAACGGCGCCGTGCTGCCCGTGATGGCTTGCTATTTGGTGGCGGCCGAGGAGCAGGGCGCGTCGCTGCGCACGCTGAGCGGCACGATCCAGAACGACATTCTCAAGGAATTTCTGGTTCGCAACACGTACATTTACCCGCCGGCAGCGTCGCTTCGCATCTGCACCGACGTGATCGAGCACGCCAGCCGCGAGCTGCCCAAGTTCAACCCGATCTCGATCTCCGGCTATCACATGCACGAGGCCGGAGCGACGGCCGAGCTGGAGCTGGGCCTCACCATCGCGGACGCGCTCGAGTACGTGAAAGCCGCCACGGAGCGCGGCCTGACCATCGACCAATTCGCGCCGCGGCTGTCGTTCTTCTTCGGTATCGGCATGGACTTTTTCACCGAGATAGCCAAGCTGCGCGCCGCGCGCGTGCTGTGGTCGTCTCTACTGCGCGAGCGCTACGCGCCCAAGGACCCGCGCTCGCTCGAGCTGCGCACGCACTGCCAAACCTCCGGCATCAGCCTGTCGGCTCAGGATCCGCTGAACAACGTGGTGCGCACCGCCTTCGAGGCGCTATCCGCGGTGCTGGGCGGGACCCAGAGCCTGCACACCAATGCCTACGACGAGGCCCTGGCGCTGCCGAGCGACGCTTCCGCGCGCCTGGCGCGGGCGACGCAGCTCTTGCTGCTGCATGAAACGGGCGTGGCCGGTGTGGTCGATCCGCTCGGCGGTTCCTACTTCATCGAGAGCCTGACGCAGCAATTGGTCGAGCGCGCCCGCGCGGTGCTGGCGCAGGTGGAGGCGGCAGGCGGTATGGTCCGGGCCATCGAATCCGGCACGGCGCAGCGCATGATCGAGCTGTGCGCGGCCGAGCGACAGGCGCGCGTCGATCGGGGTCAGGACGTGATCGTTGGCGTCAATCGCTTCCAGGCCAGCGAGCAGCCGGAGCTCGAGCTGCGGCGGGTCGATTCGGCGCGCGTGCGCGAGCTGCAGACCGCGCGGCTTTCACAGCTGCGGACCGAGCGCAGCGGGGCTGAGGTCGACTTGCGCTTGGCGGAGCTGAGCGAAGCGGCTGGTCGAGGCCTGAACCTTCTGCCGCCGTGCATCGCGGCGATGCGTGCGCGGGCGACCCTGGGCGAGGTGTCCGAGGCGCTGGTCAAGGTGTTTGGCCGGCACAGCGCCGTGAGTCATGCTGTGCGAGGCGTGTACCAGAAGCAGTTCGAAGACGAAGCCGGCTGGCAGGAGCTGCGCGCGCGCACGGCGCGGCTCGCTCAGCGTCTGGGTCGGCAGCCGCGCATCCTGGTCGCCAAGCTGGGTCAGGACGGTCACGACCGCGGCGCCAAGATCATCGCTTCGGGGCTGGCCGATCTGGGCTTCGACGTCGACCTGGGGCCGTTGTTCCAGACGCCCGCCGAAGTCGCCCGGCGAGCGGTGGACGGAGACGTGCACCTGCTCGGGATCTCTTCGCAAGCCGGGGCCCACGACGAGCTCGTGCCCGCGCTGCTCGCCGAGCTCCAGGCGCTCGGTGCTGCCGGCATCGCGGTAGTGGTGGGCGGCATCGTGCCCGAGCCGGATCGCTTGCGTCTGCGCGAGCTCGGTGTGCGAGGCGTGTTCGGGCCCGGCAGCACGCTGCCTGCCATGGCCAGCGATCTGCTCGGTCTGCTCGAGGAGAGCGAGCCTCCGCCGCCATGACCGAGCTCGGCTCGCGCTTGCGCAGCGGCGACCGCCGTGCCCTGGCCCAGGCCATCACGCTGGCAGAGAGCACCCGTAGCGAGCACCGCTTGCAGGCGGAAGCGCTGCTGGTCGAGCTACTGCCCTTCACGGGCGGGTCGCAGCGCGTAGCGCTCAGCGGCCCGCCTGGCGCCGGGAAGAGCTCGCTGGTCGACGCGCTGGGGGCGCAGGCCATCGCTCGGGGCAAGCGCGTGGCAGTGCTGGCCATCGATCCGGCCAGCCTCGAGACCGGCGGCAGCTTGCTGGGCGACGCAGTACGGATGCAGCAGCTGGCGGCGGTCGAGCAGGCCTTCGTTCGCGCCAGCTCCAACGCTGGGACGCTCGGGGGCACGGCGCCCGCCACGCGCGAGGCGATTCTGCTCTGCGAAGCCGCCGGCTTCGAGCTGGTGTTGATCGAGACGGTCGGCGTGGGGCAGGCCGAGCAAGCCGTGCGCGACGTGTGCGACACGCTGCTGGTGCTGACTTTGGCGGGCGGCGGCGACGAGGTGCAGGCCTTGAAACGCGGGCTACTGGAGGTCGCTGACGCGGTGCTGGTGAACAAGACCGACGGCGCGGGCGAGGCGAGCGCGCTGGCCTTTGCCGCCGAGCTCGGCTCGGCACTGGCTCTACTGCGACCGCGCTCCGAGCCCCACGTGGCCGCGGTGAGCGCGCTCAGCGGCTTGGGCGTCGTCGAGCTGCTGGCCTGGCTCGACGCGCGCTACCGAGCCGAGCAGGGCAGTGGGCAGCTTGCAGCGCGTCGGCAGCGCCAGCTCGAGCGCGCGTTTCGGACGGCCATCTCGCGCGAGCTGCTGGAGCATGCTCGCTCCGAGCCGCGCGCCCGTGAGCTTTTGCCCGAGCTGCAGCGCGCCGTGGCTGACGGCCGCCTGCTGCCCACGGCCGCCGCCCGTCAGCTGGCCACGTCGCTGTTCGGCGCCGAGGCATAGCTCGGTTGCAAGGTCTGCCTCCGTGCTGGTCACTCCTGGCGCGCGCCTCCGAGACAACGGGGAGGCGGGGAGGCGGGGAGGTCACGAGGCGAGAATTTAGGGGTTCGAGCCGAGCAGCGCGGCGCGGTACCTGCGCAGTCGCCGCGCGGTACTCCGCAGCTCGAATGACAAAAAACTCCCCGCCTCCCCGCCTCCCTGTTGAATCCAAGGCACGCGAGGCGACGGACCAGTAAGCCAGCGGCCCGAGACGGCGATCGGCGTGGCGTCCGTGTGGCTTTGCCTGGAGACGCCACAGGAGTTTCTGCGAAGGGAGCTGCGGCGTGGCAGCCCCCGCCGGTCTTCCCTAGGGCGTGGCTTTTTTCGCGGCCATGAAGTTTTCGACCGTGCGCGTGGTCATGGTGCCAGCCATCACCTCCGGCAGGGCGAGCAGCTCTTTGTGCAGCGGGATGTTGGTGCGAATGCCGCCGATGATGAACTCGTCGAGCGCGCGCTGCATGCGGATGATCGCTTGCTCGCGCGTCGCGGCGTGCACGATCACCTTGCCCAGCAGGGAGTCGTAGTTCGGCGGCACGGTGAAGCCTCCGAACACGCCGGAATCGACCCGCACTCCGGCGCCGCCGGGCGGGTGATACTCGGTGATCTTACCTGGCCAGGGCGCGAACGTGGCCGGGTCTTCGGCCATCACGCGGCACTCGATGGCGTGCCCGCGGAACTTCCACGGTCGCGTGTCGGGAATGTCCAGCTTTTCGCCGGCGGCGGCGCGGATCTGCTGCACGACCAGGTCGATGCCGGTGACCATCTCGGTCACCGGATGCTCGACCTGCACCCGCGTATTCATTTCCATGAAGTACAGCTCGCCCTCGCCCATCAGGAACTCGAGCGTGCCGAGCGTCGTGTAGCCGGTCTCCAGGATGGCGCGACGGATCACCTCGCCCATCCTGTCTCGCAGCTCGTCGGTCATGGCGGGGCTGGGCGACTCTTCGACCAGCTTCTGGTTCTTGCGCTGCAGCGAGCACTCGCGCTCGCCCAGCGTCCAGACCTGCCCGTGCTTGTCGGCCAGGGCCTGGAACTCGACGTGACGCGGGCGCTCGACGAAGCGCTCCAGGTACATCTCCGGGTTGCCGAAGGCCGTCATGGCCTCGGCGGTGGCCGACTCGAAGGCGCGGCGCACTTGATCGACGCCGCGCACGATGCGCATGCCACGACCGCCACCGCCGGCGCGCGCCTTGAGCATGACCGGAAAGCCGACGCGCTCGGCCTCGGCCTCGGCGTGCTCCACGTCACGCAGCGCTTTGCTGCCCGGCAAGAGCGGCAGACCGAAGCGTTCGGCGGCCTCGCGGGCGCGAATCTTGTCGCCCCACAGCCGCATGGCATCCGCGCTCGGCCCGATGAAGTTGATGCCGCAGCTCTCGACCACCCGTGCAAACTCGGCGTTTTCGGACAGGAAGCCGTAGCCAGGGTGGATGGCATCTGCGGCCGTGATCTCGGCGGCGCTGATGATGTTGGGAATGGCCAGGTAACTCTTGCTCGCCTGGGCCGGGCCGATACACACGGCCTGGTCCGCGAAGCGAACGTGCAGCGCGCCAGCGTCCGCTTCGGAGTGCACGGCCACGGTCTGGATGCCGAGCTCGCGGCAGGCGCGAATGACCCGCACGGCGATCTCGCCGCGATTGGCGATCAGGACTTTTTTGAACATCAGCCCTTCTTGAGCTTGAAGAGCTTCTGCCCGAACTCGACGCTCTTACCGTTCTCGACCAGCACGTCGACGATGGTACCGGCGGCGTCGCTCTCGATCTCGTTCATCAGCTTCATGGCTTCGATGATGCACAGCGTCTGCCCTTGCTTGACGCTGGTGCCCACCTCCACGAAGTTGGAGACGTCGGGCGAGGGAGCTCGGTAGAAAGTGCCCACGAACGGCGAGGTAATGAAGACCACGTTCGGGTCGTCCTTGGCAGTCACGGGCGCGGCGGCGACGCTGGCGGCCGCGAGCGGCGGCGCGGCGTGGGTGACGGCGATCGCCTTCTTACCCAGCGCGAGGCGCAGCTTGAGGCTCTCGTCCTCGTACTCGAACTCCGAGACGTCTCCTTTTTCGAGCGTCTCGAGCAGGCTTTTCAGTTGCTCTAGCGAAATTTGCATGTTGTCTTGACGCTTCGGCGGGACCTTTCGGCCAGCGAAGGCGGCGCACGTTAGCTCAGGCTACCGGCCGTGCCAACGGTTCCGCCGGCAGGCAGAAAAGACGCGCTGCGCGAGCTTGCGCAGCGCTTGCCGCACTGCGCAAGACCTTATGCAGTCAGGCGCCGCAAGAGAGCTTCGAGCGCCGTCCGGTACGAGTCGGGGCCGAAACCGGCCACCTTGGCCACGCAGGCAGCCGCGATCACCGACACGTGCCGGAAGGCTTCGCGCGCCTCGGGGTTGGAGATGTGCACCTCGATCACGGGCAACGCCGAGCCTTTGATGGCGTCGTGAAGCGCGTAGGAGGTGTGCGTGTACGCGCCCGCATTCAGCAAAATGCCGGCAAAGCCGTCGCCCTCGGCCTTGCCGAGCCAGCCGACCAAATCGCCCTCGTGATTGCTCTGCCGACACTCCACGCTGGCCCCGAGCTCGCCCGCGCGCTCGGCCAGGCCTTGCGCGATTTGCGGCAGGGTGGTGTGGCCGTAGATGTGCGGTTCACGCGTGCCCAGACGATCCAGGTTCGGGCCGTTCAGGACCAAGATACGCAGGCCAGGCGGTGCTTTGCGGCGACGCGGGGCCGCGCCGCCTGGGCTCACGTTTCGAGCTCCTGAGCCAGCTCGGGGGCGAGCACGCGCAGCAGGTAGCGCCCCTTGCCCAGGTTGCCCTCGGGCGACATGGTCATGGCCACGAAGTAGCTCTCATTGATGACGCGGATCAGCGTCACCATCTTCTCGCTGCGAAACGACACTTCATTGGTGGCGCCTGCGTCCAGCATCTCGGTAGCGCGCTGGATCGCCTTGACCACCACGCTGACTTCAGCGCCCACGACCTCGATGTCGACCGCCGCGCCCTCTTTTGCGTAGCTCTCGAGCGGGATGCCTTCGAAGTCCATCAGCAGCCCCGCGATACCGCCGTCGGTTCCGGTGACCGCGCGCTCCAGCGCCTCTTTGAACATGGGCTAGCAGGTTAGCCGGTTCTGCCAATTTGCGTGAAGTTTCGCGACTTATGCCGCACGCCGCAGCCCCGCCCGGTTCGAGGATAATCGGCTAGCCGGCCGGTGCTGATGGCGTCCAGGTGGCTCCAGGTGCCTCCAGGTGCCTCCAGGTGGCTGTTTGTTTGGGGCTGGGGCCCCAAACAATAAACGCGAAGACAAAGGCAGCGGCGAGACTTGCGCCCGGCCGGCGGCTGGGCGATTGCCGGAAGGCAGGGGCCGGCGCATCGCTCCTTGACCCTGCCGACATCGAACGGCTACCTTCCCCCTCCGCCCGACTGGACCAGCACTCGAGGTTCCGAGCGAGCGAGAAGGTAGTCGAGTCTCCGATGCGCGCGCGAGCGGGGGATCCGCCCCGCACAATGACCCAGAAAATCCTCGCTGGTCGCGCGGATGATTCTCAACTCTCCGTCGACCTGCCCAGGGTGAAGGTCGATCAAGTCATCCTTGCGCGCGATCCCGATCGCGTGATGGCGGAGGTGGCTTTGCTCGGCGGGAAGAAGTGCGTGCCGGAGGTCGGCATCGCCTACGACAGCCGCTGCGTCACGCAGGTCACCGACCCGCGTCCGGGTATCGGCGCTCGGGCCTACCGGGACGCGCTGGCGCTCGGCATGCTGGTGGCTCGACCTGGCATCGGCTTCCCGGCTCAGGTTCACCTCGAGCGCTTTGGCAGCCCGGCGCGGTTGGCCCTGACCGACGAGCCGCGCCTGGCAGCGCTCGGCGGCGCAGGCATGCTCACGTTGGTGGCGGCACCGGCGCAGCTGGCCGAGGCGCTGGTGACGGGTGCGGCCCTGCTGCGTTCACCGCGCAGCGTGCAGGTGTTGTTGAGCGGCCGCGTCAGGCCGTTCGTTTGCGTGCGCGACGTTGGCCTGGAGCTGATTCGGCGCGGGTTGGGCGACGCGATCAGGCGCATCGACCTCGAGCACGGCGCGCCGGTGGTGATCGAGTTCGCGGGTCCGAGCGCGCGCCTGCTGTCGGTGTCCGAACGCGCGATTCTGGCGGCGCTGGCGCCCCAGCTGGGCGCGGCGGCCTCGGTTTTCGTGAGCGACGAAAAGACCGAGGTGTACCTGCGCGATCAGCGCCGTTCCAAGGCCCATCGCAGCTTGCAGCCGGATCCTGGTGCGCCGTGTGACGACGTGATCACGGTCGACCTGTCGGCTGTCGATCCCTTGATTTTGGACGAGGACGGTCTGGTCAAGCCGGTGCGTGAGCTGGCGGGCAAGCCCGTGAGTCAGGTGATCCTGGGCGGCGACTCGGGGGCCTCGCTCCGCGATCTGCTGGCGGCCGCTGCGCTGCTCAAGAGCAAGCGCGTCCCGCCCAAGCTCGATCTGCTGGTGGCGCCGCCCTCGCGGCAAGCGCTCGAGGTGCTAGCGCAGTCGGGCGCGCTCGTCGATTTGATCGCGACCGGCGCCAGGCTGATCGAGCCTGACACGCGCTTGCTCACCGGCGAGCTCTACCCGCCGCCCCCGACGGGCATCTCGATGCGTGCCTTCGACGCCGAGCCCAGCGCTCCACACCTGGAGCGGGCGGTGGTGGCGTCGGCGGAGACGATCGCTTTCGCAGTGGCGACCGGTGCGATCGGCGATCCGCGCTCCTTCAAGCGGCCGGTGCGCGTCACCGTGCCGCGCACGCTGCCCACCGACGACGTGCTGATCGTGCGCAAGGCCAAGGGCAAGGGCAAGGAGGCGGACGGGGGCAAGGTGCCGACACCCGAGGCTCCCCGCATGCATGGCTTCTCCGGTGTCACGACGCTGGCCATCTCGGGCGTGCGCGGCGCACCCACCCAACCGAGCGCGCTGGTCCTCGAATCACTCGACGACGTGCGCTGGGTCGCGCGGCGCGCCGCCGAGCTGTCCGAGAACGTGCGCGCGGTCATCGCGCCCTTCATCCCCACGTCGCTGGTGCCCGTGCTTTCGGGGCTGGGCATCCTGGCGCTCCGGGCCGAGGGCGAGGTGCTGAAGAAGCTCAAGGCGGCGCCCAGCCTGGTCTTTCCCGAGCCCGAGACGTGGGACGGCAAGGCCACGATTTCTGCCCAGGCAGGCAGCCTGTCGATCGACTTGGACGTGCTGGCCGTAGGCGTCGAGCGCGAGTGGACTCGCACCGGCACCGCGCGCAGCAGTGCTCCGCTGGCGAAGCGCTGACGATCTGGACTATCGTCCAGCTCTGTGAAACCCGGATTGGTTGTGTCTGGCGTACTGGTTTGTGTCTGCGTGGCAAGCGGGGCATGGGCCCAAGCGGCGTCGCCCGGGGCCGCAGCCCCGGAAGCAGCGCCGCCCGCGCCCGCAGCTGAAGCGTCAGCGGCTAAGCCGGCACCGCCGCCCTCGGAGCCCGCTGCAGCTCAGTCGGGCAAAGCGCCG
>DATDEV010000646.1:0-2123 GCA_036522995.1 Polyangiaceae bacterium | reverse complement strand
CAAGCGGAACCTGGGGCCGAGGATGGTGGAGAGGTTTGCGGAGGCTTGCGGTCTGGAAGGTGAAGCGGCGCGCTACTTTTCACAACTGGTGGCGTTCAATCAGGCCAAGACATCGGTAGAGCAGGCGCAGCACTATGAGAAGCTGACGGCGTTCAAGCGCTATCGAGAGGCGCACAAGCTGGAGCTGGCGCACGCCGCCTACTACAGCGAATGGTTCATGCCAGCGATTCGCGAGCTGGTGGCGCTGCCGCGGTTTCGTGAGGACGCGGAATGGATCGGAGAGCAGCTGATTCCGCACATCTCTGCGGTGCAGGCGCAGCGAGCGCTCGATGCCTTGATCGAGCTCGGGTTGGTAAGGCGAAATGCCGTGGGTCGACTGGAGCAGAGCGACGTGCTGCTCTCGACCGGCGCCGAGACGCAAGGCCTGCACATCGTGGCGTTCCACCGAGCCATGACTCAACGCGCCATGGACGCCATCGATCTCGTGCCCAAGCCGGAACGCGATATCTCGTCGCTGACGCTGCTGCTCGGGCGCAACGGCTTGCGCTTGATCAAACAGCGCGTGCAGCAATTGCGGCGCGAGCTACTCGAGCTGGCGGCGCTCGAGAAGGAGCCAGAGCAGGTCGTGCAGCTCAATTTCCAGCTCTTCCCGTTGAGCCGCGCGCCCCGACGGGGAGGAAGTCGGTGACGCAGCGAAGCCTTTTGGGCATGCTGCCGGCCATGAAGCTAAGCATGGCTGCCGCCGGCTTCGGTCTCGGCTCGAGCCTGCTCGCGGGTTGCACGGGCGGTACCGAGACGGGCAATCCGGTCGTCGTGACCGGGTCGCTCAGCTACACTGGTTACTCGAGCGCTCCCGAGCACATCGGTGTCGGTGAAGGTGGCGACGTCGCGACCGTGAGCAGCGCCTGGTTCCAGCTCGAGCGGGTCGGCATCTCGGCCGAAGGCTGCGGCAACGGACGCGGTCAGGACTTCGACATCGCGGCGCTCGGCCTCGGAGACCACGCGGCAGGTGCCCACGTCTCGACCGCCTACTCGGCCGAGGCCGGGATTTTCTGCAGCTTGGAGCTGCCGTTCGTGTCCACGAGCGAGGAAACCGCGGCCCCGGAGGAGCTTCGAGGGCACGCCATCTTGCTGACGGGAGAGCTCCCGGACGGCACCGCATTTTCAATCGTGAGCGACGCGCAGCCGAGGCTATTGCTCGAGGCCGACACGAGTGGTTTCGAGCTGGCACAGGGGGTCGCCGACGCGCTCGTGGCGTTCGATTTCGCGACCTGGCTGGATGCCATGGACTTCGCGAGCGCGGACCTCGACAGCAGCGGTATCGTCGTCTCTGCGACGTCTAACCCCGGGCTGCTAGAGCAGTTCGAGAGCAACCTGGCAGCGGGAGTCGTGCTCTATCGCGACGCGGATGCCGACGGCGTTCTCGACGCCGAGCCCGAAGAGCTGGCACGCGTGCGTTAGCCTTTCTGCATCCTGCTGAATACGAAGTCTGCGTCGCGGCCCTGGCCAGGCTCGAGTCACGTGACCATGACTCTCGCGAAGGGCGGCCACGTCGGTCGCGCCAACGCGGAGCAGGTTGCTCCGAGGGAGAAGACATCATGAAGTACTTGCCTTGGATGGGCGTGATGCTGGTGGCGACCCAGAGCCTGGTAGCGTGCAGTGAAGACTCGAGCGAGGGCGATGGGGGCGGGGGCACCTCCGGCAGCGGCGGCAGCACGAGCACGGGGGGCAAGTCCTCCGGCGGTACGGGCGGCAGCAGTGCCGGCAAGTCCTCCACCACCGCCGGCTCGAGCAGTACCGACGGCGGCACACCCGCCACCGGTGGGGTTGCCTCTGGTGGCGCTGGTGGCGCGGGTGGCGAGGTAGCAGCCATGGACATCGTGGATACGGCGGTCGCTGCCGGCAACTTCAGCCAGCTTGCCGCGGCGCTCACGGCCGCCGGCCTAGTGGACGCGCTGAAGGGCGAGGGTCCGTTTACCGTTTTTGCGCCCGACGACGACGCTTTTGACGCATTCGAGGCCGAGAATCCGGGCGTCCTGGCCGGTCTGAGCAAGGCAGCGCTGGGCGACGTGCTCAAGTATCACGTGATCGCGGGGGCAGCCGCGCAGTCGAGCGGGCTGAAA
>DATDEV010000645.1:0-2086 GCA_036522995.1 Polyangiaceae bacterium | reverse complement strand
ATCACCTTCGTCGAGCTGGCCAGCGCCAAGGCACACACCATCACCGGCTTCGAGCTGGCCGCACGGATCGTTCAATGAGCGAAAGAAGCATGAAATTACGCCACATTGCGCGCCTTTCGGCGGCCCTTTGCGTCGCGCTGCTCGGCGTCGCGTGCGGCGATCGGCCTGCCGCTTGGGATAGCAGCTACCAGCCGGGCAGCGACGCATCGGGCAAGCGCCTGGTCGCCGGGCTGACCGGCTCGGTCGCGGTGCTCGACCCGGGGCTGAACGAGCTGATGATGCTCACGTCACCTCAGCCGCTGAGCCTGGTCACCACGCGCCTGCCGGTGGGGCGCGACGTGGTGAAGTTCGAGACGTCACCGGCGCGCGATCGCTTGTTCGTGCTTTCGCGCGGCGTGCAGCCGCGCTTTCGCGATACGGACGAGCCGCCGCAGCTGCGCGTCTTCGACGGCGGTATTCAGCCGCGCCAGCTGGAGCGGTACCAGCTCACCGACGCCTACGAGCAGCTGGAGGTGGATCCGCTGGGTGAGTGGCTCATCGTTCACGGCAGCGAGGGCCTGGTCTCCAACCCCAACGAGCTGATCCTGGTGCGGCTGGGCGAGGGGCTGGAGAAGCTGCCGAGCAAGACGCTCGACAGCTACGGCGGCAAGCCGCTCAAGTTCACCTTCACCAGTGAGCTGTCGGTGCCCGGGGCCAGCCCGCGCCGGCTGCTGGTGGTGCAGCGCGAGCGGGACCTGGCCATCATCGATCTGGCCGACCTCAGCGCCCCCGAAATCACGGTGGGGCTGCCAGAAAAGGCCAACGGCGGCTATGCGCCTGCGGCCGTGGCGTTCCACGATGCGATCGAGGACGAGGTCGGGCCGATGCTGGCCGTTCAGCTCGAAGGCGGCAGCGACGTTTACCTGCTGACGCTCGGACCTGCCACCGGCTCCGAGCATGCGTTTTCGCTCGACGCCAACCTGGTGGACGTCGGCGGGGTGCCGAGCACCATCGACTTCGTGCAAACCCAGAAGGGCGGCGGGCTGCGACTGGCGGCGCTCGTGCCGAGCAAGAAGGCGGCCATGCTGATCGAGCCGGCGTCGGGCAAGGTGCTCGAGGTGCAGCTACCTGCGCCGTTCGACAAGATTCGGCGCATCACCGACGACGTCAGCGAAGCCTCGGGCCAGGACATCGCGCTGCTCTACGGTCAGACCAACACGATTGCCTTCTGGCAGCTGGGTACTACCACCGGCACGCCCTACCGCAGCATCGACGCTTACGACATCGGCATCAACGTTGGCAGCGTGCTCGATATCCCGGGCTCGACCTACGCCGACCGCAAGATCTTGGCCGGCAGCAGCACGGGCGTCACCCAGCAGTTTTACGTGCTCGATCTCACGCAGCGCAAAAGCTTCCCGCTCGACGTGCTGCGCAGCTTGACGCTCAACTTGTCGCCCGACGGCGAGCGGCTGTGGGCGTTCGAGCCGGGCGCCACCGGCTTCGCGCGGCTCACGTTCGATCCGCTGCAGCCTTCGTCGCTCTACACCGAGCGATCCATCGACTATGTGCACGATTTTGCCACGCAGCGCGGCGACTCCTCCCGCAGCGCACTGGCCCTGCACCTGCTGCCCAGCGCAGGCGGCTACACACTAGGGGCGACGCTGTTCGACGGCCTCGAGCCCAGCACCGCCAAGACCAAATTCGTCAGCAGCCTCGAGCTGGGAGGGATTCACTGATGCGCACCGTGATCGGTTGCTCGCTACTGGCGCTGCTGCTCTGGGCGCGACCGGCCTCGGCAGAAGACGTTGGTGCGTCCGACAGCGCCGCGGCGGCGGCGCTCGGCACGCACCAGAAGCACGTGCGCTTCGACCTCGGTCTGCGTACACAGTTCGTGTCCAGCGCCGGTCTCGACCCCTTCTCGACGGACGACGTCGTGCCGCAGTTTGCGATGGGTGCTTCGTGGGCCTTCTGGGCGCGGGATCGCCTGTCGCTCGCGGCAGTGGCTGGCTTCGACTACGGCAGCCTGTCCTCGCAGGCGCGCAGCAGCGAGACCTCGCTCGACATGACGCGCTTCACGCTCGGGCCCGAGGCGCGCTACCACGTGCTG
>DATDEV010000644.1:0-12715 GCA_036522995.1 Polyangiaceae bacterium | reverse complement strand
CAACAGGGTGGCGGGGAGGCGGGGAGATTTTTGTTGTTCGAGCCGCAGGCCAGCGTGCGAAGCCTGCGCAGTCTCCGATCGGCGACTCGCCTCTCGACCCCCCAAAAATCAGACCCCGCCTCCCCGCCTCCCGGTTGATTTCAGGCATTCGAGACCCGACCAGAGAACCAGCAGCCCAAGGCGGGTTCGATGCCGAGAGGCCGCGCCGCGCCGCGGCACGGCGCCTGCAACAGCAGCCGGCAGGAGACCCAGCATGTCCCCAGCCCATCAGACGATTCGAGCCATGTGGCCCTACCAAGAGGACGTCGAGCTTTCGTTGTCCACCCCGCGTAGCGCCAAGTCGCAGCGTGGCATCGGGCTACGCGCGCGAACGAGCTTCCCGGTCCTGTTCTGCGAAGGCCCCCACGTCGCGCATTGTCGCGCCGTGGAGCTTTCCCCCACTGGCATCGTGGTCGAACGCGGCCGTGAGCTGAGCGAGCGCGAGCAGCGTGCGCTGTTCAAGCTCGAGCTGTACCTGCCCGAGAGCAAGAAGCCGGTGCGCGTGCTGGCCAGGCTGGTGCGTTGCGCCGGTGGTAGCGCCTACGCGCTGAAGTTCGTGATGGTCGCCGACGTCGATCGCCTGAGCCTGATGGAGCATGTCGATCGCGAGCAGCGCGCAACGCAGCAGCTGCTGAGCGAGCTCGAACAGCCACGAGTCGCCTGAGCCGCTCAGGGCGGCTTGGGTCCGGTCATGTCTTCGGGCCGCACCCAGCGGTCGAAGTCCTCACCGCTCACGAGCCCCAGGCCGAGCGCGGCATCGCGTAGGCTCAGCCCCGTGTGATGCGCGTGGTGGGCCAGCTTGGCCGCGGCGTCGTAGCCGAGCCTGGGAGCCAGCGCAGTCACCAGCATCAGCGAGCGCTCGAGCAGCTCTTGCATGCGCTGCTTGTTGGGCTCGATGCCGGTCGCGCAGTGCTCGCGGAAGCTATCGCACGCGTCGGCGAGCAGCCGCGCGCTTTGCAGGAAAGCGTGCGCGATGAGCGGCTTGTTGACGTTGAGCTGAAAGTTACCGGAAGCGCCGCCGATGTTGATGGCAACGTCGTTGCCGAAGACCTGCGCGCAGGCCATGCACAGCGCCTCGCACTGTGTCGGATTCACCTTGCCCGGCATGATCGAGCTACCCGGCTCATTCTCCGGGATGGTGATCTCGCCCAGGCCGGCGCGCGGCCCCGAAGCCAACCAGCGCACGTCGTTGCCGATCTTGGTCAGCGAGGCGGCCAGGGTTTTCAGGGCGCCATGCGCGAACACCAGCGCATCGTGCGCCGACAGCGCCTCGAACTTGTTGGGCGCGCTGGTGAGCGCCAGGCCCGAGAGCTCCGACAGCCGGGCTGCCACGCGCGCGCCCAGCTCGGGGTGCGCGTTGAGCCCAGTGCCGACGGCGGTGCCACCGAGCGCGAGCTCACCGACGTGGGGCAACGCGCTCCGCAGGTGCTCCAGGCCATGGGCCAGCTGCGCCGCCCAGCCGCCCAGCTCCTGCC
Organism: Polyangiaceae bacterium; assembly: GCA_036522995.1. Taxonomy (GTDB): domain Bacteria; phylum Myxococcota_A; class Polyangia; order Polyangiales; family Polyangiaceae; genus PMG-095. The sequence continues at coordinate 11,201 of DATDEV010000644.1, read as the reverse complement.
CGAAACGCAGCGGGGTCGCATCCATCAAATGGGTGCGGCCAATCTTGACCACGTCCGCGAACGCCGCCGACTTGGCCGACAGCGTCGCCGCCAATGCCGACACGCTGGGCAGAACTCGGTCGTGCAGCGCGCTGGAGGCAGCCACCGCCATCGCGGTCGGGAAGACGTCGTTCGACGACTGGCCGCGGTTCACGTCGTCGTTGGGGTGGACGACGCGCCCGTCCCCGCGAGCGCCACCGAGCAGCTCGCTGGCGCGGTTGGCGAGCACTTCGTTCACGTTCATGTTCGTCTGCGTGCCGCTGCCGGTCTGCCAGACCGAGAGCGGGAACTCGGCAGCGTGATGGCCCGCCAGCACCTCGTCGGCCGCCTTGACGATCGCGCCCGCCTTCTCGGCTGACAGCTGACCGAGCTCGGCGTTCACGAGCGCCGCCGCCTTCTTCACCAGCACCAGCGCCAGCACCAGCTCGCGCGGCATCTTTTCCTCCGAGATGCGAAACAGCAGCAGGCTGCGCTGAGTCTGCGCGCCCCACAGCCGATCGGCCGGGACCTCGATGGGGCCGAAAGTGTCGTGCTCGGTGCGAGTGATCATGACCAGCTCCTGCCCCCAGCCTAGCTCCGCCAACAGGCGCGCGAGCGGCGAGCTGGGCCGGGCTCGACAGTGACAGCAACGCCCGTGCCGCTACCCTTGGTCAATTTGGTGACCCGTTTTTCCACCCCGGAGTGGCGGGGCGGCGCGACGCGCTCGGAGGCTACGAAAAGGCTGCGCCGGAGGCGGCCAGTACACCGCCCGAAACATAGCGTATGTGCTTGGCAGCGAACGAAAGCGATCACCGGGCGCGCGGATTTTCACGGCTGCTTGAACGGACGCCAGCCGACACGCGGCCGCTCCTCGCTCAGGTAGGCCAGAAATGCCGCAGAAGCCGCCGCGAAATCGAAAAAATTGCATCTGAACCACGATTGCTGACTCGCTTCGCCAACGACTGGCCACTTAGACCCTGAGAGATCTTCATGGTTCCGAGCTCCCAGCCTAGCCGCGCACGTCTTGTCGCGCTGCCAAGCCCCACGTTGGCCCAGGCCGACGACGCCACGCTGGCTCGAGCCGCGAGCGCTGGCGATCCGCGCGCAACCGGCGTGCTTTGGGATCGCTTCTCGCCGCTCGTGCGCCGCATGCTGCGCCGCACCCTCGGGCCGCAAGCCTCGGTGGAGGGCCTGCTCCAAGACGTCTTCGTGAGAGTCATCGAACAGCTCCCGACCCTGCCGGACACTGCGCAGCTAAGGCCGTTCGTGGTCGGCATCACCGCGCGCGCGCTCGGCTCCGAGCTGCGACGCGGTCGCATGCGGCGTTTGCTGCGTCTGCGTGGCCCGCAGCTCGAGGGCGAAAGCAGCGCAGGGCCGGGCGACGCCGGTGTTCGCACGGCGCTCTCCGCCCTCTATCGTATTCTGGACGATCTCGATGCCGACGCACGGCTCGCCTTCACGCTGCGCCACTTCGAAGGCCTGCAAGTGAGCGAGGTCGCCACGGCTACCGACGCTTCGCTCTCGAGCGCCAAGCGCCGCCTGGCTCGGGCTCATGCTCGCGTGCAAGCCCAGCTCGAGCACGACGCGACGCTCGGCGCCTACGCCGCCGCAGTGAGCTTGGGAGAAGCGACGTGAGCCCCGGGGAGTCAGGCTCCCCGAGCTTGGCCGACGTCGAAGCAGTAGTGAGGGAGAACGTCTCCGGTCACGTGGACGGCGACCGGCACGAGCAAGGCAAGCAGCGCCTGCTCTCCGCGCTGCGCAGCCGCGGTCGGCGCAACGTCTCGTCCAGCCGGGCGAAGCTATTCGGCGCGGCGCTGCTGGTAGCCGTGGCGGGAGCATCGCTCTTCACCTGGCGGCAGCGCGCCATTGCCAAGCTGAGCTACGACGTGGTCGGCGGCCTGCTCAGCGACAGCGGCTACGTGCGTAGTAACGGGCCGAGCGGCGCGCGCCTGTCCTTCAGCGACGGCACGCGGGTCGACCTGCAGGATGGCGCGCGCGCTCGCATCGCCGCCGTCGATGCGCACGGCGCGCGCCTCGCGATCGAGAATGGCCACGCAGCCCTGGCGGTCGCGCAGCGGCCATCGGCGGCCTGGTTCGTGGACGCCGGCCCCTTCGTGATCCAGGTGAGCGGCACCCAGTTCGACGTCGACTGGTCGAGCTACGACAACACGCTGAGCGTCGACCTGCATGACGGGAGCCTGATCGTGAGCGGGCCCCCCGCCCCGGCCGGCGTGCTGCTGCGCGCTGGCCAGCGCCTGACCGCGCACGAGGGTCGATTGTCGATAGAGGCGCTGGAGCTGGCCGTTCAGGTCACCGAGCAGGCGCCCGCAGCAGCGCCCGACGTCGACCTGGGGCCGCTGCCGGAGCTGGGCGAGAGCCTCAACCAGCCGCCACCGGCAGCCGCTGCCCAGCCGCGCTAAAAGCGCCGTATGGCAATCCGCGTCACCGTTTGGGGAGAGAACGTCCACGAGCAGACCAGCGAGCTGGTGGCCTCGCTCTATCCGAAGGGCATCCACACCTGCATCGCCGAAGCGCTGGCTGAGGACCCGGAGCTCAGCGCCCGCACGGCGACCCTACAGGAGCCCGAGCACGGCCTGACCGAAGCGGTGCTGGCCGAGACGGACGTGCTCAGCTGGTGGGGGCATGCCGCCCACGGCGAGGTCAACGACGCCGTCGTCGATCGCGTGCAGCGACGGGTGCTCGAGGGCATGGGCCTGATCGTGCTGCACAGCGGGCACTACTCGAAGATCTTCAAGCGCTTGCTCGGCACCACCTGCTCGCTCACCTGGCGCGAGGCCGGCGAGCGGGAGCGGCTCTGGGTGTGCAATCCCGGGCACCGCATCGCGCAGGGCCTGGGGACTCACGTCGACATCGACATGGAGGAGATGTACGGCGAGCCCTTCGCGATCCCGGCGCCCGAGGAGCAGGTGTTCATCTCCTGGTTCGAGGGCGGCGAGGTGTTTCGCTCGGGCTGCTGCTGGCGCCGCGGCAACGGCAAGATCTTCTACTTTCGCCCCGGGCACGAAGCTTACCCGACTTTCTATCAGCGCGAGGTGCGGCAGGTGCTGCGCAACGCCGTGCATTGGGCCAGGCCCGAAGCCAGCGCCTGGATCGATACCTGTCCCAACGTGCCGATCGAGGCAGCTCTCGAAAAGATCGTGGCCAAGGGCGGCACCATCCACAGGCCAGGCGAGCCCGGCCTACGCTGAGCTGAAGGCGCTCGCGCGGCGCCGGGTTGCGCGGCTGTGATCCATCGTGTAGCCTTTGAGCACATGTCGTCTCGCCGTTACTTTTGGTTTGGCTACTGGCCCGCGGTTTCGCGGCGACAGGGTCGAGCCTTTTAGTAAGTAACGACGAAAAGGCCTGAAAAAGTACCCCGGTCGCCGCAAGCGACACGGGGTTTTTCGCATTTCTACCTCCCAGCCCCGACCTTCCCATGCGCACCACCAAAGACCTCAGAATCGTGGAAACCACCGCCCTCCGTAGCCCCGACGACGTCACCCGTGAGCTCCCGCTCAGCGACCGCGCCGCGGACGTCGTGTTTCGAGCGCGCCAGGAAATCCAAGCGGTGCTCGAGGGTCGTGACCCGCGCAAGCTGGTCATCGTGGGCCCCTGCTCGATTCACGACCCCCAGGCCGCGCTCGACTACGCGCAGCAGCTGCTAGCGCTGCGCGAGCGCGTCGCCGACGCGCTGCTGATCGTGATGCGCGTTTACTTCGAAAAGCCGCGCACGACCGTCGGCTGGAAGGGACTGATAAACGATCCGCATCTCGACGGCAGCTACGACATTCCGACCGGCATCCGCACGGCTCGCGGTTTGCTCCGCGAGCTCGCCGAGCTGGGGCTGCCGGCAGCGACCGAGATGCTCGACCCGATCATTCCGCAATACATCGCCGATCTGGTGAGCTGGAGCGCCATCGGTGCGCGCACGACCGAGAGCCAAACCCATCGTGAAATGGCCTCGGGCTTGTCGATGCCGGTCGGCTTCAAGAATGGCACCGACGGCTCACTCGGCGTCGCCATTAACGCCATGATCGCCGCGTCGCAGCCGCATAGCTTCCTGGGCGTCGACGGCGCCGGGCGTGTCGGTGTGGTGCGCACCGCGGGCAATCCGCATTGTCACATCGTGCTGCGTGGCGGCGCAGCGGGTCCGAACTACGCCGCCAGTGAGGTGGCCAAGGCGGTGGCGGCGCTGCGCAAAGCGCAGGTCAGCCCGCGCGTGCTGATCGACGCCAGCCACGACAACAGCGGCAAAGATCCCGCACGGCAGTCGGCGGTGCTGGCCGACGTGGGGCAGCAGATCCGCGGCGGCGACCCGCACGTGCTCGGGGTGATGCTGGAGAGTCACCTGCGCGCCGGTCGCCAGGAGCTCACCGACAAAGCGAGCCTGAGCTACGGCCAGAGCATCACCGACGGCTGCATCGCCTTCGACACCACCTGCGAGTTGCTCGAAGCCTTGGCCGCCGACGCCCGTGCCGGCTTCTCACTCCCTGCCACCGCCTGACGCGCTGGCGCGGCTACGGCTGGTAGGTCGAAGGTGGGCCAACCAGCGCCGCTCTAGTTGAAAGCGGCCACCTCGCGCGGGCCGGAGGCGCGGAGCACCCGCGTGGCTTCGAGGCCGCCGTGAATGGGATCGGCGCCGATGGTGCCGTGCAGCTCGCTCAAGTAGTCGCTCGAGCTCACGCGCTCGAGCTCCTGCTTGGCGCGCGTCAGGCGCTCGCGAATCCCGAGCCGCCCGGCCTCTTCGAGGTGGCTGGGGAGAGCCAAGAACTCGCTCAGGCGCTGCACGTGGCGCTGCCACAGCCCCACGTCGCGCGCCTGCTTGACGCGCAAGCGCTCGGCGTACCACTCGCTTTGCAGCAGGCCCTCGCGCGTGAACAGGTTGCGGAACTCGGGGTGGTTCGCGTCCTTGCCTTCCCAGCTGCCGAACGCCATCACGTGCAGCAGCGCGCGCAGCGGGGGACAGGCGTCCTCGATACTGCCGTCGTCGAAGTAGGCGCGCGCCACCCGCTCCTGGGCTTCGACGATGTTGCAGACTCCGTCCGCAAACACGCGCGCGTCCTGCGTCTCCGGCTTCAGGATTTGCTCGTCGAAGACCGACACCGGATTGTCGAACACGCGTCCGAAGAAGGTGTGCACGAACTTGGCGCTGATGCGATAGCCGAGCCGGCTGGCCAGCACCGGGCGGCCCTCGTACTGGTAGTCGTTCAGCTTCTCCAGATGCCCCTGTTCGATCAGGCGCTCCGGAGAACGCTCCGCTGGGTACAAGCGGCACCAAATCTCGGGAATGAGCAGGCTGACGTCGTGATCGACGCGACCGTTGGGCCCGATGTAGCCGGCAGCCGAGCTGAAGCCCGCGTAACCGGTGAGCAGCATCGAAACCAGCGCGTTGTTCAGGTCGGCCGTTGCACATAGGGCGTTGAACGGGCCCTTGGTCAAGGCGCCCTCCGAGCCGGCGCCGGTGGTGCTGGGCGACTTACCGGTCAGCGAGCAGACGTAGTCCATGAACAGCTCGGGCAGCTCTTGATAGTGGATCGGCCCGTACACGCACAGCGGCCGAATCCCCTCATCGGGCGGGTTGTTGCGCCGACCGCTGAGCACGCTGATCACCGGAAAGATCACCGGCTCTTCGCTGGGCAAGCGCCGATAGAGACGCGCGCCCATGTGCGCGATGTACTTTTCACGTTGCCGGGTCACGTCCGGCCGCAGTTGGAGATAGCGCGGATTCTTGCTCGGCTTGCCGCCGACCAGGCGCGGCTTGGCGGAACAGATGAAGCTGCCGTCGTCGTCGCGCGCCGCGCTTTTCTCGACGTGCCGACGCATCGGCTCGGTGAAGGCGTCGTGCAGCGCGACGTCCTCGGCCATCTCGCGAGCGTCGCTGGGATCGAGCGGCTGGAAGTTCGAACAGAACAGACCTTCGCGCGACATGTCGTCCTCGGTCTGCTTGTCGAAGCCGGGATGAATCGCTTCGTCTGGCCGCTGGAACAGTCGCCACTCGCAGTTTTGTACGAGCTTGAGGCTAGGGTGGCCGTCGTACTCGTGGGGCAAGCCGAACAGGCTGCTGGCCGGCACCACGATGGAGGCGGAGATGTCGTCCTCCATCTGCACCTTGTCCGCAGCGACGAAGTCTTGGCGCAGCTTGTAGGTGCGCCAGGCGCCGCCCGGCTCGAAGCCCACGCGCAAATAGCTGCCAACCAGCTTGCGACCGTCGTGCTTGAGCTCGTGCCCGGGCGCGCCGTTGATCAGGTCCACCGAGAAGTGCTTGCGCCAATTCTCGCCGCCCCCGGCCTGGAAGCGCTTGATCACGAACACCAGCGCGCGCACGTAGTTGGGAATGCTCGCCAGCCAGGCGTTGTGCTCGAGCGTGAACTCGGGGCTCGACGTGAGCAGCTTGATCACGGAGCCGAGCGAGCGCTCCGGCGATAAAATGGGCCGTACTCGGCTGCCGCCCTGACGCAATTCCGGCAGCAGCGCATCGGAGAAGTCCTTCTCGAAGATGGACTCTACCAGCGCCATGTCCTCTTCGAAGTTGCCCACGTAAACCGGCCCGTACAGCACGGCGTCGATCAGGCTCTTGCTGATCTCGGACTTGCCGCCGCCCGAAACCGTGCACGGCTTGTGGCAGAAGGTGCCCTCCGGGGCCGTCCCGATCAAGCGCCAGCTGGGGGCCGCCGGGTGCTTGGCCATGCGCACCTTGTAGCCGTTGGGCAAGATGTACTGGTGCCCTGGCAGCACCTTCAGGTGCTGCTCCTCGCCCTTGCTCATCCACCTCAGGTCCTGGCGCTTGAGGTCGATCTCGCTGTCTTCCGGCACGTAGTGGATGTCCGCATAGAGCTTATCCGTCGCGTAGCCGGACTCGTGCAGCTCGATGCCTTCGCCGAGCAGCTCGACCACCTCGGAAAACCGATGCTCGGAAGTCTCGCGACGTGCGTCCAGCCGGTCGCCCAGGCTGTAGGTCGAAAAGGCCAGCGCGCCGCCCGCGTGCTCCTCTTCGGCGAGGCCGAAAAGGTTCGCGCTGAAGCTGATCTGGGTCTTCACTTCCTTCTTGCAGTAGCCGAAGTAGTTGTCGGCCAGGATCGTGACCATGAGGCCTTCGATCGAGCGCAGCGTGATCTTGAAGGCGCTGCCGCCGTTGTAGATCTCGTCTTCCTTGGCCCAGCACATGCCGGCAGCGCGCTGCGCTTCGCTGGCCTGGCTGACATGGGGCAAGCCGAGCTCCTTCTTGCGCAGCCGCGTCAGGTGCGGCGCCAGGATCACGCAGCCGGTGTGGCCGGTCCATTGGTCCACGTCGAGGCCGGCGTCGTTCTCGGGCAAGAAAGGGTCGCCCGCGTTGCCGAAGATGCTCTCCACGAAGTCCAGGTTGGAGACCAAGCCACCCGGCGCAAAGAAGCGCAGCTCCATGCGCTTCTCGGCCGAGCGCTTGGGCACTGCCGGACACACCACCGGCCTGAGCAGCACCGAGACCATGGTCTCGACCGGCTCGTCCCAGTTGGCCGTGAACGGCAAGCGCTTCATGCTGGCGGGCGGGTTCAGCGCCTCGCGCAACATGTTGGCGTAGGCGATCGGCGGGACGGCCAGCTTGTCTGCCGGAACCGGCAGGCCGATATCGGCGACGTGGAACACGCCTTGCGTGGTGCGACGGTCGTTGATCGGGTTGTGCAGAACGCCGTTGTCCAGCCGGTAGCTCGAGACCAAATCGCTGTGCCAAACGCTCTCGTCGATTGGCAGCGACAGCTCCCGCGCCAGGCCATAGCGATCCAGAATGAAGGTCACGTTCGGCAGGCGCACCGGCTTGCTGAGCGGCAGCCCTGCCAGCTGCTGATCGAGGAAGGCTTGAATGCGCTGATCGGCTGGGCACAGGTGATCGCTGAGCAGCCGCGTCTGCTCGCGATAACGCGCGAACAAGTCGCGCGCCAAGTCGAGCACCTCCTGGTCGCCGACACTGTCCGGCACCGGGTGACCGAGCGCCGCGAGCTTCAGGGCGATCGCCCGGATGGCCGTACGTCGATCGAGCATCTTCACCTTACCGTCGGCGCTGAGACCTACAGATCGTTCGAGCTCCATGGCGGCTTCCTTTCCCGAGGGGTGTGCAGTCTAACCGGAACTGCCGCCGCTGCGATGGGGGCTCCCGCCCTGCTCACCTGCTCAGCCCCCAGGATCTGGGCTTTTCGTCGGGCTGGCGATCACGGCCCTGCTACCAAGGCGCCATCGAACCGTGACCCGCGACGCGCAGCATGCGGGCTCGATGAAGCTGGCGGCACTGGACCTGGGCTCCAACTCCTTCCACCTGCTGGTGGCCGAGGTCGATACGGCCGGCGAGCTGATGAAGGTCGGCTCCGCCAAACAGGTGCTGCGGCTGGGCACGGAAGTGCAGGAGCGGGGCCAGCTCGGTGACGCCGCGTTTCGCCAGGCGCTGCAGGCCGTGGCGCAGCTGGCCAACTACTCGCGCGAGCTCGGCGCGACGACGCTGATCGCGGTGGCGACCAGCGCGATTCGCGACGCCCGCAACGGCTCGGCCTTCTGCAGCGCGTGTCGCGAGCAACTCGGCGTCCAAGTCGAGCTGCTGTCTGGAAACGAGGAAGCGCAACTGGCGTATTCGGGAGCGCGCAGCGCCATCAATACCCGGGCCAGGCGTGTGCTGGTGGCCGATGTGGGCGGAGGCTCGGTGGAGCTGGCAGCGGGTGTGGATAGCTGGTGCGATACCGTCGCCAGCCTGCCGCTCGGTTTCTTGCGCCTGTCGCACGCCTTTCCGGTCAGCGAGCCCGCGGGTGCGCAGCGTTTAGCCCGCTATGTTCAGCTCGAAGTGGAGAAAGCGCGCTCGCAGCTCGGACGCTTCGACACTTTGCTGCTCTCGGGGGGCACGGCCCGCGCCGTCGGCAAGCTTCTGGGCGGAGGCGTGGCCAGCGCGAGCGCTCCACAGGTGCTGAAGCTATGCACACGGCTCGGTGAGCTCGAACCTGCGGAGTTACAGGGGCTCGGTGTCGATAAAGCCCGCTCGAAAACGCTGGCCGCAGGCGCGGCCGTCGTTGCAGGAATTCTGGCTGGCTTGAATCAGCGTGAGCTGCGAATTTCCCCGCGCGGCCTGCGCGAGGGCTTGCTACTGCGTGAGCTGTCGCGGCGCGCAACGCGGGCCGCTTAGCCCTCGCGACTCCCCCGGAGAGCCACGACGCGCAGCCCTACCAAGTGCAGCTAGTCGCGCGAAGACATGAAGATGCGCAGCACGTACCAGAACATCAGCGCGACCGAGCTGAAGAGCTGGAGCGAAGCGCCGACGTAGCGATCCTCGGGGAAGTGGTGCACCACGTTCGAGGTGTCGTACAGAATCGCGACGCCGGCGAGCACCACCATCGCGACCGAGAAGAACATCCCGAGCTGGAAGCCGAACAGCAAGCCGCCCACGATCAGCAGCATGGCGCCGACGCCGCCCCAGATCATGATCGAGCGCAAGAACGAGAAATCCTTGCGCGTGACCAGCGCCACACCGGTCAGGCAGGCAAAGCCGAGCAAGGTCACGATCGCCGCGCTCGAGATCATGCCGGCGGCGATGCCGTCGGCGATCACCAAGATGGGCACGAAGATGAGCGCCTCGATCACCACGTAGCCGGCGAGCGCGGCGTACTGGGCCGGCAGGGAGCGCGACGTTTGCGCCACGTGGCTGGCAGCCCAGCCGGCGACCATGAAACCACCGAGCACCAAGAGCCAGCTGACGCCGAGCATGGAGCTTGCGATGATCTGGGCCAACCCGGTCTGGAAGAGCGCGATCTCGATCGCGGCGAAGGCCACGATGGCGCCAAACAGGTGGTTGTAGGTGCGGGCGATGAAGCGGCCGCGCGCCTCGACTGGATCGTAGGCCTGGCCCAGGGCTTGGTGACCGTATCCCGGTTGCATGCGTCGACTCCTTTTCGGCGGCGCGCAGCTGCGGCGTCGCAGAAAGAGCATAGCGCAAGCCGCAGCGCTTCCCAACTTGGTACTATTTGACACATGAAGCTCCCCGTTCAGCCCCCAGTGCTGCCCATGCTCGCCAAGCGCGTGAGCGCCTTGCCCGATGCGGGCAGCTGGATCTTCGAGCCCAAGTGGGACGGCTTTCGGGCGCTGGTGTTCCGTGACGGCAGCGAGGTGGTGCTGCAGAGCCGCGACTCCAAATCGCTCAACCGCTACTTTCCGGAGCTCATCACGCCGGTCACCGACCAGCTGCCCGAGCGCTGCGTGCTGGACGGCGAAATCGTGATCGCGCGCGGCGGCGTGCTCGACTTCGACGCGCTGCAGATGCGCATTCATCCCGCGGCGTCGCGCGTGCGCACGCTGTCCGAGCAGATCCCGGCGGCGATCGTGTTCTTCGATCTGCTGGCAGAGGGCGAGAGCGACCTCACCAAGCTGCCATTCGCCGAACGCCGCGCTCGACTGGAGAAGTTGATGGCGTCGAGCGAGCCGCCGCTGTTCGTCACTCCGGCAACGACGGACGTAGCCACGGCCAGCGATTGGTTCTCACGCTTCGAGGGCGCAGGCCTGGACGGAGTGATGGCCAAGTCGCCGAGCGGCACCTACGAGCCGAACAAACGCTCGATGCTGAAGATCAAGCACGAGCGCGAGTGCGATTGCGTGGTGGCCGGCTTTCGCTGGCACAAGAAGGGCGACCGCGACGCGATCGGGTCACTGCTGCTGGGCTTGTACGACGCCGCCGGGAGCCTCCATCACGTCGGCGTTTGCGCCAGCTTCACCGACAAGAAGCGCCAGGAGCTCGTGGAATTTCTGACCCCCTACCGGGAGCGGGCGTTGGAGCAGCACCCCTGGCGCGCCTGGGCCGAGGGGGCCAGCGGCGAAGGCGGCGACAAGCGCATGCCGGGCGGGCAGAGCCGCTGGAGCCAAGGCAAGGATCTGTCTTGGGAGCCGCTGCGCGCCGAGCTGGTGGTCGAGGTCGCCTACGATCACATGCAGGGCGATCGCTTCCGGCACACCGCGCAGTTCCGTCGCTTTCGCAGCGACAAGCCGCCCACCGAGTGCACCTACGCACAGCTCGAGGTCGTAGCGCCGGAAGAGATCGCCCGCATCTTCGGCACCGAGCCACCATGACCGTGAGCGGAGCCGTTGCGGAGCCGTGACCGTGACCGGGGCCCGTGACCGTGACTGCCCTTTCCGCTGTGCGCGAATCACTACGTGCACGTATCCAATACGCGCCTCCAGAA
>DATDEV010000643.1:0-2872 GCA_036522995.1 Polyangiaceae bacterium | reverse complement strand
CGAGCGCTTCGAGCCGCTGGCTGCACAGCCTGACGAGGCCGGCGCCGCGCCGGCTGCTCCGGCCGTGGCCGCCAGCGGCCCTGCCGAGCTGGTGTTCGGTTTTAGCGTGCCGTGAAGCGCAGCTCGAGCTCGAGGGCGCGCTCCGGATCTTTGCCGCGCGGCGCTGCCAGCAGCGTAAATCGCGGGTCGGCGCGTAGCGCGCTGGTGACGGCGGCCAGCAGCGCCGGCTTGAGGCCCTGCTCGAAGCGCTCGTACCAGGCGAAGCCGTCGTCATCGCCTTCGTAGGTGTCGTCGAACTCGGCGACCAGGCTCAGGTCGATACTGAAGCTGCGCTCTTCACGGTGCTGCATGGGCGGCGCCAGCGTAGCCCGGGCTCAGCCGAAATGCTCGGAGCGCGCCAGACTGCGGCCACCGTCCACGCTCAGCTCGTGCCCGGTGACGAAGGGCGAGCTGGCCAGGAACAGCACGGCCTGGGCGACGTCCTCGGGACTCCCCACGCGCGCCAGCGGAATGGCCCGGGCCAGACGCGCGATGGCCTCCGCGTCATAGGCCGCAGGCGGCATGACCGTGCCCGGCGCGACCGCGTTGACGCGCACGTCGGGCGCGAGCTCGAGCGCCAGCGTCTTCATCAGCTGCTTGAGCGCGCCTTTCGAGACCACGTAGGGCAAGTAGTTTCGCATCGGCACCGTCGCGCTCGAGCAGGTGACCAGCACCACCGAGCCGCGCGCCGCGCGCAAGGCGGGCACGGCGTGCTGGATCAGCGCGAACGGAGACGCCAGGTTCAGATTCAGGCTGCGATCCCACGCGGCGTCGTCGACGGCCGCGAGCTCCACGCGCTCGAAGCTGGCTGCGCTGGCCACCACCAGATCGAGGCCTCCCAGGCCGGCCAGGGCCGCGTCGACCAGAGCGCGCGCGGCGTCGCGGCTGCTCAGGTCGGCGCTCAGCAAGAGCGCGCTGCCGCCGGAGCGCGTGATCTCGCTGGCGGTGTGCTCGGCGCCCTGCCGGCTCTCGCGGTAGTGGACGGCCACCTGCATGCCTTGCGCGCCCAGCGCCAGCGCGATGGCCTGGCCGACACGTTGCCCAGCGCCGGTCACCAGCGCGCGTTTGCCGCGTAGGGAGAGGGGGGCGGCGTCGCTCATGCCTGGCGTCCTGGCACTCGCGCTCGGGCTAGAGCGAGAAGGTGGCCTTCGCCGGCCAGCTGCCGGGCGAAGGGAACGACGCGCTCTTCAGGGTGGCGACCAGGCAGTCCACGTTGCTCTCGCCGTCCTCGTCGGGCGGGGTGACACCGGCCGAGAGCACCGTGCCGTCGGTGGCGACGTAGATGGTGGCCTCGTAGGCGCCCTTGTGTTGCTTGCACGAGGCGAGCTTGCTCGAGATCTTGTCGAGGGCCTTGCCCACGTGATCCTGGTCGTAGGCCGCGGGGGGCCGCACGTCGTTCGGCGGATCGAAGTCGAAGGACTTGCGGGCCAGGCCGTGCTCGCCTCCCACCGGCTTGGGCCAGCTCTTGGAGCGCAGCGCATCGAGCATGCACTTCTCGGTGTCGCGATCGCCCAGCGTCGACTTCTCCAGGTAGGCGCCATCGACCTTGCCCCGGACGTCGATCTTGATGAAGAAGGCGACCGAGCCGCCGATGAACTCGACACGGGAGCTGCCCTGCTGCAGGCAGCGCTCGAGCCCGGACAGGCTCGACTCGAAGGCGGCGTTCACCTTGGTCTCGTCGAGGCCGCCGATCTCGCTGGAGACGGCGAGCGAGGAGCCGTGCTCGTCTGCGTCGGTTTGCGGCGCGTCGTCGGCCGTCTTGGCAGGTGGACCGCTCTCGCCACAGGCCAGAACGAGCAGGGGGATGGTGAGCCACGAAAACTTCGAAACGCCGGGCGACATGGGATCAGGGCTAGAGCTACCTGCGGCCTGGCCGTACGTCAACCGAGTGGCGTGATGTCCGCCAGCGCACTTTTGCTCACCTGCCTTGCAACCGCCAGAAACGATTGCATCAGCGGCGTGTCCTGCTCGGCCGCGCGCGTTGATAGCAGCACCTCGCTGAACAGACCCGCCTCACCGAGCCGCAGCGCGCTCAGACCGCCGCGCCCGAGCTCGTCGGCGATCGCCCAACGCGGCAGCGCCGCCAAACCGCGGCGGCTGCGCACCAGCTGGACCAGCACGCTCGTCAGCTCGGCAGTGCGCACGATGCGCGGCTCGATGCCCGCGGGGCGCAAGAAGCGCGTGAAGAAGTCGAGCCGCGTCAGCTCCACCGGATAGGTGACGAAGTCGTGCTGGGCGAGCTCGGAGGGCTCGACACTGACGCGACCGGCGAGCGGGTGGTCGGTGCTCGCCAGCAGCACGATCTCGTAGCGGAATAGCGCGCTGTGGTGCACCCCGGGGTCCGGCGTGCGGTCGGTGCTGAGCACGGCGTCGACTTCGCGTGAGAGCAGCGCTGGGATCGGATCGAAGCGTGGGCCGAGCCGCAGATCGACGTCGAGGTCGGGCCGCGCCCTGCGCAGCTCGTCGAGCGCCGGCAGCAGCCATTCGATGCAGCTGTGGCACTCCAGGGCCAGAAACAGCCGCTCACTGGGCTTTTGCCCGACCAGGGCGAGCACGTCGGCTTCGGCCTGAGCCAGCTGCGGGAGCACGGCGCGCGCGCATTCGAGCAGGCGCTGACCAGCAGCTGTGGGCTTGATTGGTCGCGCCTTGCGATCGAAGAGTGATGCGCCGAATAACGACTCGAGCTCGCGCAGCTGATGCGAGACAGCTGAAAGCGTCAGGTGCAGCCGACGAGCAGCTGCGGTCAGGCTGCCGCTGTCGGCCACTGCGGCGATGGTTTGCAGCTGTCGGCTATCCAGAAGCACGCCCCTGACGGTAGCAGGAACCGAAGACG
>DATDEV010000642.1:0-4597 GCA_036522995.1 Polyangiaceae bacterium | reverse complement strand
TGGCCGGCTGGTGCGCCGCGCATCGCCTGCTCACACGCGATGGAGTCCTGGGCCAGCGTTACCGTGTGCCACGCGTCTCCGAGCACCAGCTCGCTCCGGGACAGTGGCTGCTCCTGCACACGGACGGTGTTTCGTACGCGGGTGGGGCTCTGCCGGCGGGGGAAGCGGCGACCGTCGCACGAGCGCTGGTCGAGGGGGCAGGCAAAGTCCACGATGACGCCGCGGTTTTGGCGGCGCGCTGGGTCGAGGTGGGTGCGTGACACCCTTGGGCGTTTTACGCATCCCAAACCCCGAAGCCCTGGCCTTCGCACGCGAGAAGCTGCGCGCGTGCCTGGTCGCCGCGGGGTTGCCGCGGGTCGCCGCGTCGCAGCTGACAGCCCAAGTGAGTCAGGGATTGCGCGCCGGGTTGCCAGCAGAGCTCCGCGTGGTGCTCTCTACCGAGGGCACCAGCCTACGTCTCGAGACGGACCGCTCGCCCGTCCGGCTGATGGAGCTGGCGCTGCCGCGGGCCGTCGCAAGGCCAGGCGATCTGGCCAAGATTCTGGGGCAACTGACCCGCGAAGAGCTGCTCCACGATCTCGAGCGACAGGTGGAGGAGCGAACAGCGGACCTCGCGCGTGAACGCGAACGCTCCGAGTCGCTGCTCGCCAACATGCTGCCGAAGGTGATCGCGGCGCGGATGAAGCGCGGCGAAACCAACATTGCGGACGCTCAAGTCGCGAGCGTCCTGTTCGCGGATTTGAAGGGTTTTACGGTGCTTTCCTCGTGCCGACCACCGGAAGAGATCGTGGTCTTGCTGGATCGTATTTTCACCGAGTTCGACCGTCTGGCGGATGAGCACGGTCTCGAGAAGATCAAGACCATCGGCGACGCCTACATGGCTGCTGCAGGCCTGCCGCTGCCGCAGCCCGACCACGCTGCCCGCGCAGCCCGCATGGCGTTGAAGATGATCCCGGCCTTGCACGCCCTGCGCGACGAGCTGCGGGTCGACCTCGACGTGCGCGTCGGGGTTCACGCCGGACCAGTCGTGGCCGGCGTGATTGGCAAGGCGAAGTTCGCCTATGACATCTGGGGTGACACCGTGAACATCGCCTCGAGGCTCGAGAGCCACGGCGCGCCCGGGCGTGTGCACATCTCCGAAGGGCTGCGCTGCGCGCTCCCCGAAAGCTTCGACTGCGAGCAGCGCGGGCCGATCGAGGTCAAAGGCAAGGGGATGATGACGACCTACTGGCTGCTCGCCGAGCGCTAGTTGCGGGCTGCCTATTTGGTGGGCGCGATCAGCGTGCTAGCGGCGGTGCGATCGCGGGCGACGGTGAGGCGGGAGGTGAGATCGGCGGCGATCGGGTCGTGGGCGTCGATCGAGAAGAGGGACAGGACGGTGGCTTGGGCGGCTTCGTGGTCGCCGACGTCGACGAGCAGGCGGGCGCGATCGCGAAGCTCGCTTTGGAGGACGGCGAGGGTGGCGGCGTCGCGGGCGGTCGGGCGGTTGGCCACCGCCAGGGCGCGTTGCCAGCCGGCGTCGCTTTCGCGCAGTGATTGGGCGCGGTCGGAGCGGCCGAGCGGGTGGGAGGAGAAGCGGGGAAAGAAGGCTCGCGGCGCCAGGTGATCGCGCAGGCGCTTGGACCAACGGGAGTCGAGCTCGGCGAAGAGCGGGCGAGCGTCCGAGAGCGTGGAGAGCGAGAACTCGGTAGCGGCTCCGGAAAGGGCCATTTCACGCACGAGCGGCGCCAGCGCGGGCTCCTTGGCGAGCAGCAAAGCCGCGACGTTGCCGCGCTCGAGCAGGGGCTCGGGGATGACCACCAGATCGGTGCGGGCGCCCCGGGCGATCTGCGCGGCCCACAGGCGGTACGCGAGCGCTTCGGAGCGGACCAGGAGCAGCGAAGCTTGGGGTAGCGCGTCGAGCGCTTCATCGGTCCAGGCGTCGGCGGCGGTCTGCTCACGGCGATCGGCGGCGAAGGCCGAGTCCTCGGCTGCCACGAAGGCAAGCGTGAAGTGAAAGGCGACCAAGAGCGAGCTGGCCGGCTCGGCGAACGGCACCTTGGCCCGCCGCACGTAGTGGGCGACGGCCTGAACGGCCAGGGCGGAGGCGCCCGCGATCGCGATCAGCGAGAGCAGCCGCACCGGAGCCAGCGTGTCGCTCGCCAGGATGCCGACCTTGCTCGCCGGAAAGCCCAGGTCGCACAGCACGAGCGCGGCGAACGGCGCTCCGAGCGCGCGCAGCGACTTGCGAAACACCCCCAGGCCCAGCCCGAACAAACCGAGCGCGCAGGGGAGCAGGCCGGCGTCTTCGAGCCACGCCGCGAGCGCGGTCGTGCGCTCGGCGGCCGCGTCGATCGACATCAGGCTCGAGGTGCCGATGCCGCCGGAAAGGTCGAGCTCGACCTGGGGCGAATGCGGGCGAATCAGGCAATAAAGCAGCGCGAGCAGCGCCGGCCCGGCCGCGCCGAGCGCGAGCTCCAGGGCAACCTGAGCGGTAGGCCAGCGGCGTCGGAACACGAGCCGCGCCGCGAGCGCGACCAGGAGCGCCAGCGCGGCCGCGTGCGATTCAGCGGCGGTGGCGGCAGTCAGAGCTCCGAGCGCCAGCATCGACCAGGGCGCTTGAACGCCCACTGCCACCCAGATCGCGCCCAGCGCCAGCGCCACGCCGAGCGTGATGCCGCCGGCCAACGTCCCCTCGAGCTGCCAACTGGGGGCGAGCACGGCGGTCATGGTGGCCGCGAGCGCCAGCAGCGGCGCCAGGCGAGGCGTCGGTAGCGAGAGCGTGAGCGCGCGCTGGATGAGCCGGTAGGCGAGCGCGGCCGCCAGCGCCAGCCCGAGCGCGCTGACCCAGCCGGCGCGCAGCAAGCGGCCACCGATGGGCAGCAGCGCCAGCGCTTGCGTGAGCGCCGTCGACACCAGGCCTTCGGTGCCCGCTGGCACGAGCCCGAGCGCCCGCACCACCGGCAGGTCGTCGCGCCACTGGCCGGTCGGCGAGGTGCGCAGCATGGTGAGCAGCAGCGGCACCCCGAACGCCAGCTTGCGACAAGCGGCTTCGAGTACGGGGGAGGCGGATGGGGGGGACGGAGCGGGCGCGGAGCTCATCGGGGGCGGCCGGAGCGGTGCTCGAAGGGCCACCGGCCCCCGACACAAGCCAGAACCACTGGAAAAGGCCCAGTTTTTAGGCGGCGCCAAACGCCGCTGCGGGTGCTAAAACAGCCGCCCTCCTAGGAAATTCAAGGAAAAACCCAGTGGCACGCTTCATCGACGAGCTCAAGAGAACCCACAGCTGCGGCGGCCTGCGCGCCTCGGACATCGGTAAGGAAGTGGTGCTGTTCGGCTGGGTGGCCAATCGGCGCGACCACGGCTCGATCGTGTTCGTCGATCTGCGCGACCGCGAAGGCGTGACCCAGATCGTCTTCGATCCCGACACGTCCGGCGACGCCCACAAGGTGGCCGACTCGCTACGCGGCGAGTGGGTGATCGGCATCCGCGGCACCGTGAAGTCCCGTGGCGAGCAGTTCTCCAAGAAGGAGAACAAGATGGTGAGCGCGGCCAACGTCAACATCCCGACCGGCGAGGTCGAGATCACGGTGCTGGAGGCGATGGTCTTCAACAAGGCCGAGACGCCGCCCTTCGCCATCGAGGACAAGAGCGACACGCGCGAAGAGGTGCGCCTGGAGTACCGCTACCTCGACTTGCGCCGCCCGCCGCTGCACCGCGCGCTGCGCATGCGCCACAACGTCAACCAGGCGACGCGCAACTACCTGACGGACCAAGGCTGTCTGGAGCTGGAGACGCCGTTTTTGGTGAAGTACACGCCGGGCGGCGCGCGCAACTTCCTGGTGCCCTCGCGCTTGCACGCGCAAAAGTTCTACGCGCTGGCCGAGAGCCCGCAGCTGTTCAAGCAGCTGTTCATGGTCGCCGGCTACGATCGCTACTTTCAAATCGTGCGCTGCTTCCGCGACGAAGATTTGCGCATCGATCGCCAGCCGGAGTTCACGCAGATCGACATCGAGCTGTCGTTCGTCAACCAGCAGGACGTGTTCAACCTGGTGGAAGGGCTGATCTTCGCGATCTGGAAGGCCGCGCTGAACGTCGACCTGAAGGACGTGTACCCCGACGGTCATTTCCCGCACCTCGACTTCGAGGAGTCGATGACCAAGTACGGCAACGACAAGCCGGACCTGCGCTTCGGCCTGCCGCACGTCGATCTGACCGACATCGTGATCGAGCACGGTGGCGGCGGCATCCCGTTTTTCACGCCCATTGCCGAGAAGTTCAAGAGCGGCGCTTACCGCCGAGATCTGCCGACCGAGATCGTCAAGGCGATGGTGATCCCGGCCAGCGCCAACTTTTCGCGCACCGATCAGGAGAAGCTCGAGCAGCAGGCCAAGAGCATGGGCGCGGGCGGTCTGGCGCGCGCCAAGGTCGGCCCGGACGGCGCCTGGACGCAGTCACCGCTGGCCAAGAGCGCCACGCCCGAGCTGGTGAAGGCCATCAACGCGGCGACCGGCGCCCAGGACGGCGACCTGCTGATCTTCCAGTTCGGCAAAGCGTCGCTGGTGCACACCGTGCTGGCCAACCTGCGCGTGATCGTGGCCAAGAAGATGGGCCTCGT
>DATDEV010000641.1:0-2010 GCA_036522995.1 Polyangiaceae bacterium | reverse complement strand
AACGGCCTCTCGGCCCAGCCTCTCGTCCAAGGATCGCAACTGCGTTCCCATCAGCCGGTTGGAATAGACTCCGTCGTGGGAAGCCGGCGTTACAAAGGAGCCCTGTTCAGCGTTCACGCCGCTGTCTTGCTCCGACGCCGCCAGAGCCGCAAGGGTCCCGAACACTTCGCCGTGCGTTGCACACCGCAACCGCGCAGCGCGGGACTAGGAGCCCTCGCTCTCGACGACTCGAACCAGCGCCTCGGCCATGCGCAGCGCGTCTCGCTGTGTCGTGCTGGCGTTGCAGAACGAAAAGCGGATCACCGGCTTGCCGTGCCAGTAGCTGGGGGTGGCGTAGCAGGTGCCTTCCGCCTGTAGGGCCTGCACGAGACGGGTCGTGCAGGCTGCGGGGTCAGCGCCGGCCTTTGCGTCAGCCCGCACCACGACTTGATTGAAGCAGACCTCGTTGAGCACCCGTAGATCTGCTCGGCCGCCGATGGCCTGCGCGAAGCAGCGCGCATTTTCGGCGTAGCGAGAGACCAGCTCGCTGACGCCTGCCTCCCCGAGCTGCCGCAAAGCCGCCCACAGCGCGAAGCCGCGTGCTCGACGCGAGAGCTCGGGGCTCAGAAGCCCTGGTTGAAACGTCGCACGCGGCTGACCGCTCTCCAGGTACGCTCCGCTGATCTCCATTGCATGGCGCAGCGTGCGCGGCTCGCGGCACAGCGCGATGCCGGAGTCGTAGGGCACGTTGAGCACCTTGTGCGCATCGGTCGCCCACGAATCGGCTCGCTCCGCTCCGCGCGCCAGGGCGGCGAGCTCGGGCGCTCGCTCAGCCGTGGCCCGCGCCCAGAGCCCGAAGGCGCCGTCGATGTGCAGCCAAGCCGAGCCGGGGCCCCGGCGCTCGCGGTGCTGGCTCACACAGTCGGCTACTTCTGCCAGCGCATCGAAGGCGCCGCTGTTCACGTTGCCGGCCTGGGCGCAGACCACGACCGGCTCGGCGCACTGCTCGAGCTCGCGAGCGAGCGCGGCTGGGCGCAGGCGGCCCTGCCCATCCGCCTCGATGCACGTGAGCGCTTGCTTTCCGAGACCCAGCAGGCGCACCGCCTTGTCGATCGTTTCGTGTCGCTCGTGCCCGACGAACACTCGCAACGGGGGCGCGCCAAACAAGCCTCGCTGCTGGACGTCCCAGCCGGCAGTCTCCAGCAATTGGCCGCGCGCGGCGGCCAGGCAGCAGAAGTTGGCCGACATGGCGCCCGTGACCAGCGTGCCGTTGACGCCTGGCGCTAGTTTCAGCAGCGCCGCTACCCACGTCAGCGCGGCATTCTCGAAGGCAGTGGCGGCCGGGGCGCCTTCTCCGACACCAGCATTCTGGTCCCAGATCGAGGTGAGCCAGTCCGCTGCCAGCGCGGCAGGCAGCGTTCCACCGACCACCCAGCCCGCAAACCGGGGGCCCGACATGGCCGTGATGCCCGGCTCGGCCAGCGCTACCAGCTCTTGAATACACTCGAGCGCCGATATGCCCTGCTGCCGCAGCGGCTCGAGCTCGCTCAGCTTGCCCGCGATGGCCTGGCTATCGGCCCGAGCGGCCACGGCCCGCTCGCCGAGCGAGGCGCGATAGCGCTGCGCATAGTCCGCCACCCACTGCCACAGCGCTGCCTCTTCACTCGAGCCTGAATCCACCACGGCAGCGATGCTACAACGGCGGCAGCCTCGTTCCCCCATCGAAAGGAGCCGCCTTTGAATCTGGATCTTTCTCGTACGGACCTGCAGGGATATGCCATTGCCTTCGCCAGCGCCTTTGGCATTCTGATCGTCGGTTGGTTGCTGGCCGGTTGGGCCGCCGGCGCGGTGCGCAAGGCTGGCACGCGCAGCGAGCGCCTGAGCCCCACGTTGGTCCCGGTGTTTGCCAAGCTGGCGCGGATGGCGGTGCTCACGATCGTGATCATCGCCGTCTTGGAGAAGCTGGGCGTGCAGACGAGTGGCCTGTTCGCGATGATCGGAGCCGCCGGCCTGGCCATCGGTCTGGCGCTC
>DATDEV010000640.1:0-2680 GCA_036522995.1 Polyangiaceae bacterium | reverse complement strand
GCAGGCGCGCTGGAGCCCGACTGGCGACACGCTTGCGCTCGCGCTGCAGGGCAGCCGCCGATGGCCCGAGACCCAGCGCCAAGCCAGCGTGGAGCGCAAGCGCCAAGCCCCAAAAGAAGACCGAGAACAGCACCCACCACTCGCCCGGAGTGGTCAGAAAATTCACGGTAAACAGCAGGCCATTGAGCAGCGCGAACAGGCCTGCGTGCAGACCCAGCCAGCGAAGGCGCCGCGACTTGATGGCCAGCGCGGCGGCACCATCGAGCCGGGCTTCGAGCACCTCGTGGGCGGCGCGCGTCATCGCTTCGGCAGGTACGCCCACCTGCTCGCCAATCGCCTGCAGCTCCGCGTGACCGAGATCGCTCTCGGCGCCTGGCTCGGTTTTCAAGGCACGCTCGAGGATGGCCTTTACCTCGGCCTCCGAATACTTTCGCTCGTCCGCCATTGGCGCGATAACCCTAGCTCATTCCGAGACCCGATGGCCGCCGACCCCACCGCTGCTGACGACCTGGAAGCCGTGCTCGACGAAGCGCTGGCCTGGGTCGAGGCCGAGCCCGCTTCGGCTGACGCCCATTACGAGGCCGCGCTCGCCTACGAGGACCTCGAGCTGGAGCCGGAACGCCGGGCAGAAATGCTCGAAGTATTGCGACTCGACACGCTGGCGGATCGGCGCTCACTCGACGCTTACGAGCCCCTGATTGGCTCGGTCGTCGAGCGCACGCTGGCCGAGCTCCCCCGCGAGCTGCGCGAAAAGCTGGGGCCCGTCACCATCTTGGTGCAGCCACGCCCGGACCGGGCACTGGTGGAGGAAGGTGTGGACGCGCGCGTGCTCGGCCTGTTCGATGGTGCCACCGCCGAGCAGCTGGCAGGCACCGAAGCCCCGCTCACGCCGACTCGCGTCCTGATCTTTTCGCACAACCTGGCCTGCACGTTCGAAGACGCGGCGACGCTACGCGCCGAGGTCGCCACCACCGTACTGCACGAGATCGGTCATTTCTTCGGCCTGGACGAAGACGACATGCACCGACTCGGCTTGGAGTGATACCGTGACCTGGCACGCCATGACCTCCGAGGTGGAGCTCTTCCGGCACGTGCGCGGACTGCTGTTGGCGGAGACCGCGCTGTTCGGCTCCAGCGCCGAGCGAGCCGTGCTGCTGCGCCGTGACGAGCTGATCGCGTCGGTGAACCCACATGCGCCCGACCGCTCGATGTTCAACTGGGTGGTGCCCGAGACGCCTGAAGCGCTGCGGCAAGGCTACGCCGCGGTCGCCGACGCGTACCAGGCCGCGGGCGTGCGTGCCTGGACGGTCTGGTTGAATCCGGGCGAAGAGCTGACCGAACGATGGTTGGCCGAGCGAGGGCACACGCTCGACGGCAGACCCCGAGCCATGGCAGCCGACCTGAGCGAGCTCTCGCTCGCTCCCACCACCGGACTAGAGTGGCAGGAAACACGCGACTTTTCGCTGGCCGCAGCCATCAACGACGACGCCTATGGCTTTCCTCCGCCGGCTTTCCGCGCCGCTCTTTCGGGCTGTGACGATTCGCGCTGGCGAGCCTACCTCGGGCTGCAGAACGGCCGCTTCGTGAGCAGCGTGCTGACCTTCGAAGCAGAGGACGGCAACTGCGGCGTGAGCGGTGTTGCCACCCTGCCCGAAGCGCGCGGCCGTGGTATCGCCTCGCGCTTGCTCTCGGTGGCGCTTGACGCCGCTCACACCCGGGGGTGTCGAACGACGTCGCTCCAGGCCAGCCGCAAAGGCGCCCCGACTTATGCAAGGCTCGGCTACCGTGACCTCGGAGCCATGAGCATGTGGGAGCACCGGGTGCCCGCACCCGCCCCCAGCGCGGCTTAGGAGGCGGGTCCGCGGCCGACTCGTGGTGGACGTGAATGCGCGCTAGCGCAGCGCCCGCTCAGTTGGTGCGCTGACGCAGCGCGCGCTGCACGATGCGTTCGGCGCGCTTCAAGTCACTGCGGCGGAAGGCATGGCCCGGCCGCGACAGCTCCAGCATGCAGGTGAGCTCGTTGCCCACGAAGGTCGGGATCATCGCCACCGCGCCCGAGCCGCCCGCGCTACTGGCGAAGCGCATGGCCAGAGCGTCCTCGGTCGGACCGTAGGGCGGGCCGAACACCGGTTGCCCGAGCCGCGCCGCCTTCAACAGCAGGTCGCTCTCCGGCAGGGCGTAGCCGAGGCGCTCGTTGGACATGGGTCCCAGCACCGAGCGCGTCACCAGCGAGCGCCCGTAGCGGCCGCGGTAGTGAAACATCGCGCTCTCGGCGCCCGTCGTCACTAGCGACAACCACGCCACGGTGTGCGCCAGCTCCATCTCGTCGCGGATGCGTTCGACCGGACGGCCCCACTCGGCCAGTTGCTCGGCCGAGGGCGCCTGAGCGCCTACCTTGCTGTTCAGGGCGGAGATCTCGCGCACCGAGGTGAGCGTCCGCCAATCGCCGCGATAAGTGCGCACGTGGCAATAGTCGGGCACGCGGCCGTGCTCCACGCCGCGCAGCAGTAGGCCGGTCACGACGGGACCCACGGTGAGATCACCGTTGGTCACGTACCAGAGCGGCGGGGGTTCGAGCCTGAAAACGCTGGTAGGGAATGTTTCTAGCTGCATGGGTCCTGGGCCTGTAGCTGGGCGAATTCTCCCTCGCGAGCGGTGGCGCGGGCCAACAAACGCGCGG
>DATDEV010000639.1:0-2899 GCA_036522995.1 Polyangiaceae bacterium | reverse complement strand
TTGGGGCTGAGGCCCCAAGCGCGCGCTGCCTAGGAAGGTCGCGGCAGCTCGACGACCCACACCTGATTGCCCTCGCTCTGGATGTCGCCAAGCTCGGTGATCAGCGCGACGTCGGCGGCGTCGCGGCCGTAGGCGAGCGTGATGCGACCGCCGCGCGGCTCGGCTTGCGTGGCATCGAAGGTGTACCAGCGGCCGGCGATGAAGGCTTCGAACCAAGCGTGCAGATCCATCGGATCGAGCCGGTACAGGTAGCCGACCACCATGCGCGCCGGGATGTACAGGGTTCGGCAGAGCGAGACGCCGACGTGAGCGAAGTCGCGACACACGCCGGCGTGGTCCTGAAGCGTCTCGAGCGCCGAGGTCGATTCGTTGCTCACACCGTAGCGGTACTCGATGTTCTGGCGGATCCAGGCGCGGATGGCTTCGACTTGATCGTAGCCTGGGAGCGCGCCGGCCACGACCTCCGCCGCCAGCTGCTTGAACCGATCAGAAGGGCAGTAGCGGCTGGGCAGCAGGAACTGCAGCGTCTCGTCTGGCAGTAGTTCGGGCGGCGTGGGCGGTCCGCCCGGATTGAGCGCGATGGTGAGGGCCGTTTCCACCTCGACCTCGGTCCTGATCTTGAAAGGCCCCACCGGCGCGACCATGCGCTGACAAAGGTTACCAAAGCCGTCCACGTAGTCGGTCGCTTCGACGAACGGCTCCAGCTCGTATTTCTCGCTCGCGACCCACTGGTCGGCGCCGCTGCGAGGCCTGAGCATGGCCACGAGCGCCGTGGGAACCCTGGCGCTCAGTTTGATTTCGCAGCCGGCTTTCAGACGCATGGGTAGCCGCTATACGCCGACTGCGACGCCCGCGCTGTTTCGTTGCTAGAGGCGGCTGAGCAGGTCAGCCTTTTTGGCCTGAAATTCCTGCTCGGAGAGGATGCCCTTGTCGCGCAACGCCCCGAGACGCTCGAGCGTCGCGAGCACGTCGCCCTGTCCCTGTGCGCCTTCACCCTGGTCGCCGCCGTAGTTTTGGGCCGGTTGCTGCACGTAGCTCGGCTGCTGCGGCATCGGGTTTTCGACATACAGCGGGGGGGGGTTGCCGCTGCCCTGGCCACTGACGAGCGGCAAGCTCTCGACCGTGAAGGTGCCGAACTGGCTGCTGAACGACTGCGAGCCGGAGGGGCCGCCCTGCTGCTGCTGCACGCCGCCAATGTTGTGATCGAGCGTGTCGTACACACTGATCTGTCCGTTGCTGCTCTGGACGGCCAGGCGGCGCGCTTGCGGAAAGTAGGCGTAGTTCGAGCCGTTCTGTCCGCCGCTGGAGCTGGGGCTGCCCAGATCGGCCGGCCACCATTGGCCGCCGTAGCCGCCGAAGCTGCCAAACCCGTTGTTATTTTGCTGCTGCTGCTGGCCCGACGTCATGCGCGGCAACGGCAAGAAAACCTGTGTCGACGACGCCAACAGGTTCGAGAGCTCCGCGCAGATGCCGCTGACGGTGCCCTGCAGTCCGTAGTTGAACATGTCGCCGACCATGGTCATGCCGCCGCGCATCCACTGGCCGGAGCCGCCGAGCTCGGGGTGGCTGAACTGCGCCATGCTGCCGCCGCCGTTCGAGACAGCGAACAGCAGCGTCCTCACCGCGTCTTGACTGACTCGATAGCGATCGGAAAGGTTGGCAATGGCTCGTTCGGCGTCGCTCGTCAGTTGTTGCATGAGATCCTCGGCAGGCCCTGTGAATGAAGGGCGCGCACCCTACTCTACAACCACCGGAGGCGCCGTTGAACTGCCCCCCGGGCGTCGACCCGGCGTTAGCGCGCGTGACACGCCAGCGAAACGTCGCGAAGTTAGCTGAGCACTACCGCGGGGTTAGCAATGCCGATCAGACGCTGAGCCGACGCGCTCGCGCCAGCACGGGCCAGCGCTCCACGGCGCGGCCTGCGCGCACGACCACCACCTCGGAGTGCAGGTTGATGGTGGGGCAGATGTGCCAGGGCCACCAGGTGGTCGAGGTCAGCCGGCCAGCTCTACGATCATTTCGATCTCGACGGCGATGTTGGTCGGCAGCGAGCCCATGCCGACCGCGCTGCGCGCTCCGACGCCGAGCTCGGGGCCCCACACGGCCGCGAAGAGCTCGCTCGCGCCGTTGATCACCTTGGGGTGCTCCTCGAAATCGGGGGCCGCGTTGACCATGCCGAGCACCTTGACCACCCGCGCCACCCGGGTCAGCGAGCCGAGCTGCGCTTTCAACGTGGCCAGCAGCGCCAAGCCCACCTGGCGCGCCGCGAGCTTGCCCTCCTCGAGTGACAGCTCGGCGCCGACCTTGCCCGTGATGAGTGACGTGTCGGGGCGGAGCGGGCCGTGCCCGGACAGGTAGGCCAGGTTGCCGACGATGACGATCGGCTTGTACACGCCCACCGGTTTCGGCGCCGGCGGCAGCTCCAGGTTCAGCTCGGCAAATCGCTGGTCAGCGTCCATGTCTCTCACTATCGGCCCTTCCGGCCTGCCCTCTGCAAGCACTTTCGCTCGCGATCATGGTCGCTTCGGTGCGCTGGCTTCAATGATTGGGCTAAGCTTGCGATATGTGGCCGAGGTTCAGGCAGGTCCTGTGCGGGTGCCTAGTCGTGCTCGCGGGGTGCAACAGCGCCCCGTCGAAGTCCCCGAAGCGCTCGGGCGACACGATTCGCTATCGCTTGCTGCTGCGCGAGAACCCGGTGTCACCCCAAGACGCGGTCCATTGCTACGGTGCCTGCCAACCGGAGCCGACCCCCAAGAGCTACGTGGAGTGCCTGAGCGAATGCCCTGGCTTCGAGATGACCCACGGCGAGTACTGCAGCAACACCGAGGTCCCCCCGGTGGCAGCGTGCCTGACCGTGCGCAAGATCCCGATCTCGAAAGAGCCGCCGCCCGGGCTGGTC
>DATDEV010000638.1:0-13284 GCA_036522995.1 Polyangiaceae bacterium | reverse complement strand
TTCCCCAACTACATGCCGGCGGACTGTGGACGGTATCGGCGACGTACTTCGCCTACGAGTGAGCAGTCACGATCGCAGCACGCTGTCGGGGAGCTCGTTGCGGTCGTCGACGAGCGGCGGAGCGACCGTGATCAGATGCGGCTCGAGCTGCTCCAGCACCTGGATGATGCCAGCCTTCGCCTGCCCGCGCTTGAGCTGCTCGACCAGCAGCGCCACGTAGCTGTCCCAGCCGGACTGACCGAGCTCGGCGTGAATGGCGTGATCGCCGAGCATGACCACGCGGTGCTCGAGCTCGGAGACGAACAGCAAGAGCGCGGTGCGGCCGCGCGTGGCATGCAGTCCGCGTTCGGCGAAGAGTTGAAAAGCACGTGCGCTAGCGGCACGCTCGGTCGCCGCCTTGGGCACGAGCAGGCGGAGCAGCGGGGCCCACCCCGACAGCGCGAACACCAGCACGCCAGTCAGCAGCTCCAGACCCAGCGCCAGCGCGGGCTCGCGCCAGGGCTCGAAATGCAGGAAGGCGAAACCGGCGGCCAGGGCCCAGGCGATCGCGAGCATGACGCGCATCCGCCAATAGTCGTCGCTGCGCGGCACCACGGCCACGACCAGCTCCGCCGAGCACTTCGCCTCGACGCGCACCACGACCGCCTCGACCTCGCGCGCGTCAGCGTCGGATAGCAGCGAGCTCACCATGAGCCGGACGAGCCTCCGCCACCGAAGCCTCCGCCACCTCCGCCACCGAAGCCTCCGCCACCTCCGCCACCGAAACCTCCGCCGCTGCCACCACCCCAGCCACCACCACCCAAACGACCCGCCCCGTAACCCGCTCCGAAGACGAGCGCGTCACCCAGCAAGCCGCCGCGACCGCGTCGACCACCGCCGCCGCCCCCGCCGCCAAAGAAGCGCAGCAGGATCGGCACCAGCAGGAACAGCACCACCAGCAACAGGAAGCCTGGCGAGCCTTGCCGCTTTTGCTTCGTCTGCGCGCCGAGCGCGCGATCGTCGACGACCTGACCCGACGCCTTCTGCATCAGCACCGTGAACGCTTCGTCGACGCCCTGCTCGGCCCGACCGGCTCGCAACGCAGGCGTGAGCACGTTGCGGATCACGCGCGCCGAGAAGGCGTCGGTGACATCGCCTTCCAGGCCGTAACCGACCTCGATGCGCAGCTTGCGATCGCGTTTGACGATCAGCAGCAGCAGGCCGTCGTCCTTGCCCTTCTTGCCCAGCTTCCAGGCCTCGACCACGCGGATCGAAAAGTCTTCGAGCGCATCGCCGTCGAGCGTATCGATGGTGAGCAGCGCGAACTGCTGTCCCGTCTTGGCTTCGTAGTTCGTCAGCCGCTGCTCGAGGCTCTGCTCGACGGCGGGCGACAAGATGTCGGCCGTGTCGTTCACGTGCGCACGCAGCGGCGGCACTTCCAGCGCCCAAGCGCGCTGTGGAAATAGCACACCGAGCGCGAACAGCACCGGCGCGAGCCAGACGAGCAGCTGCTGTTTCAGAGCTTTACTTCCGGCGCCTTGTCCGAGCCCGGCGCCGCCTCGAAGGTGGGCCGCACGGCTCGACCGCGCATCGACGCGCCGATGCTGGTCGGAAAGCGCTGCACCAGGCCATTGTACTCGGCCACGCTCTCGATGTAGCGCTTGCGCGCCACGGCGATGCGATTCTCCGTACCCTCGAGCTGCGACTGCAGATCGCGATAGGCGTCGGTCGCCTTGAGCTGCGGGTACTGCTCTGCCACGACCAACAAGCGCGACAGCGAGCCGCCTAGCTCGGCCTGTGCCGCTTCGAACTTCTTCAGCTTCTCGGGATCGTCGATGGTGGAAGCGTCGACCTTCATGCCCGCCACCTTGGAGCGCGCCTCGACCACCTTGGTCAGCGTGTCTTGCTCGAAGGTGCCGGCACCCTTCACGGTGCTGACCAGGTTGGGAACCAGGTCGGCGCGGCGCTTGTATTGATTTTCGACCTCGGCCCAGCTCGCCTTCACGCTTTCGTCGAGCGTGATGACGTCGTTGTAGCCGCAGCCGGACAGCGCGGTGAGCGGCAGCGCGAGACCGGCGGCGAGCGTCAGCGTGGAAAAGAGGCGGCGAGTGGGCCCCGGCTTGCGGCGGGCTTGGTGATGCTTCATGTGGCCTCGATTAGTTATGTCGGCGCGGCGCGATCGCAAGGGACCTTCGCACTGATTCATAGACCAGTCCTTCGATTCTGACGATGCCTGACATAGAGATTCTCTATCGCGACGCCGAGATGGTGGCGATCGACAAGCCCTCGGGCCTGGCGGTGCATCGCGGCTGGGCGCGAGCCGAGCGCTACGCCATGACGGAGCTGCGCGACGCGCTGGGGCAATGGGTGTACCCGGTGCACCGGCTCGATCAGAGCGCCAGCGGCGTGCTGCTGTTTGGGCTGTCGCCGGAAGCTGCGCGCGTTCTCGGTCGGCAGTTCGAGCAGCGCGAGGTAAAAAAGCGCTACCTGGCCTTGGTACGTGGCTCGCTCGACGAGCACTTGCTCATCGACCATCCGCTGAAGCCCGAGCGCGGTGACACCGCCCAGCCCGCCAGCACCGAGGTGACCCGGCTGGCGCAGTATGGGCGCTACGCCTGGGTGGAGGCGCGTCCGCTGACCGGTCGCCTTCACCAAATTCGCCGCCACTTGAAGCACGTGTCGTGTCCGATCATCGGCGACGTGCGCTACGGCAAAGGCGAGCACAACCGCCTGTTTCGTGAGCGCTACGGCTTGCATCGCCTGGCGCTCCACGCCGCCGAGCTCTGCCTCAAAACCGTCGGCGACGAACGCGTCCTGAGCATCGAGGCGCCGCTGGCCGCCGAGCTAGCACGCGTGCTGCACCAGCTCGCGAGCGAGCCACCGTCCGCAACTGAGCCGTCCGCTTCGCCACGCTGAGGCACGCTGCCGCGCTCCGACCTCGCGCCAGCCATCTTTTCGGCCCAAACAGCCTTGGCACGAGAACTGCTGCAGCGGCGGCCATGCGTAATCCTATCCTACTCGCGTTCCTCGTCTCCGGCCTCTCGCTCGCCTGTGGTGGCAGCAAGGAGCCCGCCGATGGCCCCATGGAGAAAGCCGGCGAGGACGTCGACGAAGCTGCCCATGACACCAAGGAAGGCGTCGAGAAGGCGACCGAAAAGACCGGCGACAAGATCGAGGACGCCGGCGACAAGGTCGAAGAAGGCACCAAGGACGAAAACTGAGCAACGCCCCCACGTGCCCGTTAACGCCCCCACGTGCGGTTACGTGACCGACAGTCCGTAGGGCATCGTCGGTCACGTTTGCTTGGTAGGCCGAGGTTCCTGGCGCGGGCCGAGCCCGCGCGCGCCGCGCCCAGCTGGGCGCGCAGGCAAGGCCTACCCGCCCCCGCATCCGGTTGAGATCTGCCTGCCGCTGCACGATCTAAGCATCGACCGTGTCGGCGTCGACTGTCCGTACTCGACGGGCCCTCGATCCGCGCGAGCGCCCTCGCTTGCGAAGCGCGGGCGCTGATGCCCTGAATCAAGTGTTCGGGGGTACTATCAAGTGTTCGGGGTATTGAAGCGGCGCCGCGTGTCGCATCTGCGACACGGAAATGAATCCCTGCTCGGTCCAAGGAGAAGTCGCACTTGCGACTTGCCGTCAGCTGAAGCGGCGCAGTGTCGCAGCTGCGACTTGCCGCGCGACTCCGCGACTCATCGGCGGCGCAGCTTAGGCGGCGCGCGGGGGGACGCTGCGGCGCGGGAGGAACTTGCGATCGAAGAGGCGTACGCGGCGGACGAGTAGGTCGAGCAGGAAGACGACGATCGCGGCCAGAACGAAGCGCGACCAGAGCGGGCGGTAGTAGACGATCTTCTCGCCTTGGGGATCGAAGACGCGGCTCGGCTCGGGATCGAGGCTTCCGCCGGTGGCCGTGGCCGCTCGCGCTTGCAAGTCGACGTCCGGTTCGAAGCGACCGTATTCCCGCGGGTACGGATTGCTGACGTGACCGAAGCTGGTCGCGAGCGGCTGCAGGCTGCCGTCGGGGGCGATGCGAGCGTGCTCGGCGCGCAGCATGAACGAGCCGTATTCGTCGAGTCGCAGCTCGGCTTCGTAGCGTCCGGGCGCCGAGCGGCGCATGGGCACTTCGCGGCGCTCGCCCTTGCCCTTCGCTGTCGCGGGGCCCGTGACGATCAGCTTCGACTCCAGGTTGTTGTCGAAGCGCTCGTCGGCGGTGAAGGCGTCGACCACGGCGCGCACCGTGTTTTCGTGCAGCTCACTCTGCATCGGCAGCTCCTGCCGACGCTTGATGCGCATGTGCTCGCGCACGAATTGCCCCCAAAACTTCGAGAAGCCGGCCCAACGCAGCCAGTCCACGGACCAGTTGTTCTTCAGGTCGCTCGTCCAAGCGACCGCCCACCCCAGACCTGCGCGCCAGCGCGCCAAGATCGGATCGCCACGGTCGCTTTGCAGAATCAGCTGCGCCGGCGCCGGCTTGAGCTGGGTCGCTACGTAGCCGTGCAAGAGCGGCGCGGCGCTCACGGCCACGCCCTTCAAAAAGTCGGCATTGCCGACCTGTTCGACCGGAAACCATTCCTCGACGGCCGCCTGCTGGGCCAGGAGCTCGGTCTCACGCGTGAAAATCTTGGGCAGGCTGTTCGGATCCGGCACCAAGTGAAAACGTCCGCCGCCGGCGTCGGCCACGCTGCGCAATAGCTCTTGATTGACGCCTTCGCCCAGGCCCACCGTGGTGACCGTGATGGCCTCGGCCAGCATGCCCGTCGCCAGCTCTTTGATGCCCTGCACCGGCGCCTGCCCGTCGGTGAGCAGCACGACGTGCTTCTTGCGCGCCTGCACGACCGACAGGTCCTGATACGCCATATCGAGGCTGGAGAAGATCTCGGTGCCGCCGCCCGGCTGAATGCGCGCGATGTCGTTCTGGATGCGCGCTCGATAGCGCGCTGGCTGCATCTTCACGTAGCGCGTCGGCGTGGAGTCGAAGGCGATGACCTCGATCAGGTCGTCGCCCTGCAGCGTCTCGACCGTGGCCCGACAAGCGGCCTTGGCCATTTCCATCGGCAATCCGCTCATCGAGCCGGAGCGATCGATGACCAGCGTCATCGCCACGCCTGGCATTTCCTTGCGACGCTCGGCGTCCATGCGCACCGGCAGCAGGCGCTCGAGCGTGCTGTGACCCCAGCCACCGAGGCCGTAGCCCGCTTCGCCGCCGGCGAACAGAAAGCCTCCCCCCAAGTCGCGCACGTACCTTTCGATCAGATCCTGGGCAGCGTCGCTGACCGCTTCGCGCGGCACGTCGGAGAGCACGAAGAAATCGTAGCGCTCGAGCTCGCGCAATGAGCTCGGCATGGCGCTCGCCGGCCGCAAGTCCACGTCGAACTGCTGCGCCGAAAGCGCGCTCACCAGGTAGCTACCGCGCTGCGGCTGCCCCTCGATGTACAGCACCTGCGGCCGCCCGGGGACGTCGAGCGTGACGTCGAGCGCGTTGTTCTGAGTGAAGCGATCCTCGACGATGTCGCTCAGCTTGAGCGCGTACGTTACCTCTCCGCCCACGCGCACCACGCTCTTGAACTTGAGCTCGTTCTCCCCAGCCTTGAGCTCTACGTCGCGCACGCCGTCGAGGCCATTCAGAGTCTCGCCCTGGTAGAGGCGTGCCTTGGCGGTGGTGGCGCGGCTGGCGTAGACCTCGGCCGTGACGTCGAAGGGCTGACCGATGTCGACCTTGTCCGGCAAGCGCAGCGCACGCACCGCGACCTCGCCTGGCGGCGGATCGCGAAACGGGCGCACGAATAGGCGCGCGCCGAAGCGCTTGGCCTGATTGGCCTCGGAAAGCAGGCTGCCCTCGGTCTCGAGCCCGTCGGAGAGCAGGACGATGCGCTTCAGGTAGCCGGGGGGGAAAAGCCCGTAGGCCAGCTGCAGCGCAGCCTGGATGTTGCTGCCGGCCTGGGTCTTGGGCGCGCCCGCTGCGTCCCGCCAGCGCAGCTCGGCGACGGGAGGCACGGCGAGCCGGTCGCCCTGCTCCACAGGCACGGCCCGCGGCCGAGCGGCAAACGCCACCAGCTTCACCAGGTCGGCCTCGCCCTTGGCGCGATACAGGCGCTCGACCTCGGCGCGCGCCTTGTCCAGCGTGGAGTCAGCCACCGATTCGCTCACGTCGACCAGCACCACCGTCGCCACGCGGTGCGTTTCGTCGGAGCGCACCAGACGCGAGAGCCCGAGACCCAGCAGCACCAAAAACGCAAAGCGCAGCAGCAGCGAGAGCACGCGCTGCTGCCAGGGCAAGTCCGCCAGCGAGCGGCCAAGCACGAACAGCAGCAGCGGCGCCAGCAGCACCACTGACAGCGCCCGGGGCTCGAGCAGCTCGTATTCGATGCCGCCGCGCTGCCAGTGGAAGGCCGCCGCCGGCGCAGACCAAACGTAGTGCTGCAGCACGAACGTGAACAATGCCAGCAGCGCCAGCAGCCCCACCGCCGAGGCGATCCAGCGCGCGCGCTCACTCATACCGTCACCCGGCGATGATAGGTGATCCACTCCACGAGCGAGATGCCGATCACCGCCAGCAGCAGGTAGATCCACAGATCACTCTTGAAGCTGACGGGAGCGATCGCGACGGCGCTAGCCGGCTTGCCTGCCAGCACCAGCTCCTTGCGCGGCGCGATGCGGCTTTCTTCGAGGTCGGACAGGTTGGCGGCGAACTCTCCCAGCGGTGCGTCGTCGGGCCCCCCGCTCAGCTTGTAGAAGCCGGCGTGCTCGCCGCGGTACACCGCGCGACCGTCACTGACCGGCACCGCGATCTTGGCGCCGCCCGGCTGGAGCAGGCTCACGCTGGCGAGCGAGCCCGGCACGGCAATTCGCCACACCTCGCCGGTTCGATACGACGAGACGTAGCCCGTATCCTCCTCGACGAAGGCATTGATGGTGTTGAGCACGAACAGAGGCCAGGCGATGCGCAGGACCAGATCGCTATTGCGAGGATCGAAGCCCAGCGCCACGAAGCGATGACCGTCACGGGCGCCGCTGACCAGAATCGGTCCGTGATCGCTGGCGCCCAGCACCTTGTCGGCGGCTTGAGGCTTGAAGCTGTGCCCCTTGGCGACCTGGATGTCGCCCATGGACATGAAGCGCAGCACGGCGCTCTTGCGCTCCCAGGTGTCGAAGCCAAAGTCCTCGAGCGGGGCGGCGTGGGTCAGCGGACCGTCCGCGGGCGGGTCCAGGTACAGTAGCGACCCCGCGCGCTCGCCGAGGCTGGGCGCCACGCCGTCCAGGATGGCGACGTCGAAGCGGGCATCGGGCAAGGGCGCACCGGGCGCGACCTGCGATACGTCGAGGTATTCGTCGAGCAAGAGCGCGGCCTCGAGGTAGGTGTTGCCTGCGCTGACCACCAGCACGCGCGCGCGGCGCCGCTCCGGGAGCAAGGCGTAGGCCACGTCGTCGGCGGGCAGGTCGTCGAGGCCCGGCGCGGCCTTGATGCGAGCTGTCAGGCTGCGGCTGGCTCCGGCCAGGTCCTGGTAGTAGCGCGGCAAGCGCTCGTTCGGACCGAGCTTGAGGCGCGTGACGTCGACCACCACGCCGTCCCCGGCGAGCTCGAGCTCGACGTCGGCCGGCACGTCGTTCAGGTTGGCGATCTCGAGCATCACCTCGTAGCGCGACTTGTCGAGCGGATAGCGGCGCACCGAAAATTCGCTGATGCTGAGGTTCCTGCCGCTCTTGCCGATGGGTACGAAGCGCAGCACCGCCCCCTCCAGGCTCACGCGCTCACCGAGCGTGCTGGTATCGCCGTAGGCGCCGTCACCGATCACGACCAGCTCGCCGTGCGCGAGCCCGCGCAGGCTGTCACGACCGAACGCCAGCCCGGCTTCCAGCTCGGCGCGGGTGTCGCTGGCCGAGACCGCCGTGATGGCCTGCAAGAGCTCGCTCTGGTCACCGCTCATCGACGAGCGCGGCGTGGGCACACTACCCAGCTGGACCACGATCGCGCGATCGGCGGCACCCAAGCCGCGCACGATCTTCTCGGCTTCGGCCTTGGCTGCGGCCAGCCGGCTGGGCTTCACGTCCACGGCCTTCATCGACGCGCTGGCGTCGATCAGCAGCACCAGATGGCGGCCTTCGCGCAGATCTTCCTTGGGCTTCGGGTCGCCCAGCGCCGTGACCAGCAGCGCCAAAAGCGCCAGCTGCAGCAGCAGCGACAGCAAGCGGCGCAGCTTGCTGAACAGCTCGGAGGCCTGCTTGTCGCGCAGGATGCTGTCCCAGATGCGCGAGAATGGCACCGGCACGGCACGTCGCCGCAGCTTGAGGATGTACAGCACCACCACCAGCGCCGACGCCGCGCCGAAGATGCCGAGCAGGGAGCCGAGCGGCAGGCCCGATAGTCCCATCAGCGCAAGAACCCTCCGCGCCGAAAGACGCGCAGCACCAGCTCGTCGAACGGCATGCCGACGTCGGCCGCGAAGTAGGGCACCTGCCGCGACGTGCAGAAGCGCTCGATGCTCTTCTGATAGTCGTCGAAGGCTCTGGCCATGTCGTCCAGCAGGCTGTCGGTGACCGTGACTTCACGCTCTTCGCCCGTTTCGCAGTCGTAGAGGCGCACGTCGCCCTTCAGCTCCGGCCGCGCCTCCTTGTGGTCGACGACGTGCAGCACGAACGGCTCGAAGCGGTTGAAGCGCAGGGTGTTGATGCCGCGCTCGAAGCCCGCGGGGTCGTACAGGTCGCTGACCAGCACCGCCAAACCGCGGCGTTTGTGCTGTGCCACGAAGGTCTTCATGGCGTCGCCCAGGTCGGTGGCGCCGCCCGGTGTGAGCTCGCTCAGGAACTCGAAGACCTTGAAGATGCGACCCTTGCCGCGCGTGGTCGGCATGCGCGACACCACCTCGTCCGTGGCACCGACGATCGTCACGCGATCCAGGTTGGCCAAGCCCACGTACGCCAGCGCTGCTGCCAGGCGCCTGGCCTGATCGAACTTCTTACCGTCACCGAAGGCCATCGAGCTGGACGAATCGACGATGAAGTAGATGCTGAGATCCTCTTCCT
The DNA here is from genome assembly GCA_036522995.1 of Polyangiaceae bacterium. Classification (GTDB taxonomy): domain Bacteria; phylum Myxococcota_A; class Polyangia; order Polyangiales; family Polyangiaceae; genus PMG-095. The sequence continues at coordinate 4,284 of DATDEV010000638.1, read as the reverse complement.
CCTCGTACAGGCGGACGAGCAGACGACCGAAGCGCTGGTAGGCGTTCCAGTCCACCGAGCGAAAGTCGTCACCTGGCGCGTAGTCCCGGTGGTCGGCGAACTCCACGCCGCTGCCCTTCTTCTTGCTGCGGCGATCGGCGCGCATGCGGCCGGCAAAAATGCGCCGGCTGACGATGGCGAGCGATTCGAGCTTCTTCTGGAAGTCGTCGTCGAACAGCGCCGCGCGGCGCACCTCCGCGCGGCGCGGGGCGCTTTTCGGACGAAACAGCTCGAGTAGGCCCATTTGCTCTCGATCGCGATCTGGTCTTGGCGAGGCGACGCTCGGCGGCGCTCAGCCCTTCGCTTCGGGCAGCTTCTTCAGGATTTCCTCGATGATCCGGTCCTCGGCCACGCCTTCCGCCTCGCCCTCGAAGCTGCGCAGGATGCGGTGGCGCAGCGCGGGCAAGGCACTGACGCGCACGTCGTCGATCGACGCCGCGAAGCGCCCAGCGAACAGCGCGCGAATCTTGGCGCCGAGCAGCACCGCCTGCACGCCGCGGGGGGATGCTCCGGTGCGCACGAAGCGCTTCACCAGCTCGGTGGCTTCGGCGTGGTCGGGGTGGGTCGCCAGCACCACGCGGATCGCGTAGTCCTGTACGTGACGTGCAACGGGCACGCGGCGCACCAGCTTCTGCATGCCGAGCACGTCGTCGCGCGTCAGCACTGGCTCGACCTTGATCTCCTGATCGGTGGTGGTGCGATCGATGATCCCATGCAGCTCCTCGCGCGACGGGAACGGCACCAGTAGCTTGAAAAAGAAGCGATCCAGCTGCGCTTCGGGCAGCGGGTAGGTGCCCTCCATTTCGAGCGGGTTCTGGGTAGCGAGCACGAAGTAAGGCTCGGCCAGCTGGTAGGTAGTGCGCCCGACCGTGACGCGGTGCTCCTGCATGGCTTCGAGCAGCGCGCTCTGGGTCTTGGGCGTGGCGCGATTCACCTCGTCGGCCAGCACCACGTTGGCGAACACCGGGCCCTTGCGAAATTCGAACTTGCTGCCGCCCTGCGCGGACTCGTCGATGACCACGGTGCCGATGATGTCGGCCGGCATCAGGTCCGGCGTGAACTGGATGCGCGAAAACTCGAGCGCCAACGACTCGGCCAGCGTGCGCACCAGCATCGTCTTGCCCAAGCCTGGTACGCCCTCGAGCAGCGCGTGCGATCCGGCCAGCACGCAGGTGATGACGCCGTCGATCACCTCGCGGTTGCCCACGATCACGCGCGAGATTTCTTCGCGCAGGGTGCCGACTTGTTTTTGGAAGGTTTGGACTTCCTCGCGAGCTTGGTCGACGTCGGTCATGGGCATCAATCAGGGGTGGGGTTGGGGTACTAGTCGCGCGGACGGATCAGCTGGAAGTAGCGACGCACGTAGAAACGATAGCCCGGTGGGATCTCGTCCTGCTGCATCACCTGCTCGGCCACCGTTTGATAGTCGGTAAAGACCTGCTGGTAACCCTTGCCGACGAAGCCACGCTCGGCCGCGCCGTAAATCACCTCGGCGGAGGCGGCGCCCTGGCCACTATCGACGCCGGCGGCGCTCACGTCTTGGGTCTTGCCGTCCAACTTGGTCGGATCGCCGGCCAAGTTCGCGTCGTGACCGCTGCCGTAGCCCTTGCCGGGCTCGCCACCTGGCTGGCCGCTGGCTTCGGAGTCGGAGCCGGCCTTGCCGGGGGAGGAGCCTGGCATCGGCACCTCGATGCCCGGACCATCGCTCTGACCCCGCGATAGCCGCAGCTGTCCGGGCTGACTGCCAGTGCCCGGCTTGCCGTTCTGTCCGGGCTGCTTGCCGCCACCGCGCGCGCGCTCACCAAAACGCTGCATGCGGTCCATCTGTTCCTTGCCGCCCTTGCCTTGCTGACGGAGCACTTCACGCAGCTCCTGCAGACGCTTGAGCATCTCCTTTTTTTGCTCGTCGGTCTGCTGCTGCTTGCCCATGCGGTTCACGTCCTCGGCCGCTGACTCCAGACTCTGGCCGGCCGCTTGGGCGTCCTGCATCAACTGACGTGCCGCTTCCTGCAGCTGCTTGTCGAGCTCGGAGAGCTTCTGCTTGCCGCGCTCGGCACGCTCCTTGTCGCGGCCCAGGCGCTCCAGCTTGCGCCGATTTTCGTCGAGCTTTTGCTCGTTCTTGGCGGATTTGTCGCCCTGCTGCTTCTTCTTGAGCAGGCTCTGCTGCTGTTCCTGGAGCTCCTGGCGCCGCTGTTCGATACCGGCCAAGTGCTCAGTCGACTGCGCCGCGGCCTTCTGCAGCGCGCTGCGCAGCTTATCCAGCTCGGCCTTGCTGGGCGGGCTCTTCTTCTGCTTCAGCCGTTCAGCCAGCTCACGCAGCGCTTGCTCGGCATCGGACAGGCGCTTCTCCGATAGGGCCTGCGCTGCAGGCTTGGTGAGGCCGCTCTTTTCCAGCTCGCGCGCCAGCCCCTTCAGGCCCTCGTCGAGCGACTCACGGTCGAGCTCGCTGGCCTCGGACAGCTCGCGCTCCAGCGAGCCGAGGCGTTCGAACACCTCGCGCCGGTCCATGCGATGCGCGGCGATGTCTTCGACCAGCTGGTTGAAGCGGCGCGCCGCAGCCGACACTTCCGGATTGTCGCTGGCTTTGGCCAGCTCCTGAGCGATCTCGCGAAACAGCTCGACGTCGTCGGGGCTGAGCAACATGGGCTGCACGTGCACCGCCGGCGGCGGCAGCACGCGCAGCTGTCGCACCTCGAGCGCCCCCAGGCCAATCAGGCCGGCCACGAGCGCCAGGCTGAGCCCGAGCTCGCGGGGCAAAGCAATGCGGGCAGCCCGCGACGGCTCGAGCCTGCCGCCATGCGCGACGGCATCCGCGATGGCCGCGTCCATCAACGGCGTGCGCTCGGCGTCGGGCAGCGTCGCAAAGGCCAGGGCGTTGGTGATGCGATCTTCCAGCCCGTGGTGGCGATCGAGCGTGAGCGCGCCTTCGAACGGCGTGCGTCGGGCGAGCGCGGCTCGAAGCGCCATCAGCAGCACGAAGGTCACGGGTACGAGCGCTCCCCACAGCCAGGGCCGAGCCTGCGCTGCGGACAGCGGCAACACCTTGGCCGCCCCCACCACCAGCGCCAGATAACCAAGCGGGAGCGGCAAGTAGCGGCCGAACCCCTCCAGCGCTCGCCGGAGCTCGAGTCGACGAGCGGTCTGCCGCGCCGCCCTGGTGAGCGGTGCTATTTCTGCCCTTGAGCTCATGGTGCCTTAGCAGACGAAGCAGCACCGCCGCGGCTTGGGTCGGTCTCGGAAGTGCCACAGGAGTAAAGCATCTTGCTCGACGCTGCGCATGCACAACGCAGCCCCACCCGCAGCTAGCAAAGCGCAGCTATTTTCGGCTCCAATCGACGTAGGCGACGCCCACTGTGACGCTGGCTGTCACGTCCTTGGCCTCGATACTGCCGCCAGGCGTGCGAAGTGAGAGGGTGCTCAGACGAAATTGACCGTCCAGGCCGGCCCAGATGCTGAGCGGCGAGAAGGCATGCGCGACCCGCCAGCCGACGGCGAGCATGGGCGCGACGGCGGTCTGGTCGGAGTTGCCCGACGGGTAGGCAATCATCCACTCGGCACCGAAGCGAGCCACGACGCCGAAAGTCGCGGCGGGCTCGTAGGGCGCGCCGATGCCGATGCTGGCTTGCAGATCGACGAGCACGATCGTCGGATCCGAGCCGGCAACGCGAAAGGCTTCCCTCACGCCCAGCACGACCGGGCCAGCAGGTGCTGCGAAGTCGAAGCTCGGGCCCATGGCGATACCGATCTCCTTCGCCTGTGGCTCGAGCTCGAAGCCCAGTAGCAAGCCCCCACCGCGCGCGTCGTCGGCTCGCTTCGCGCGCGGGTCGGCCCGCTGCGCTGGCGGTCGTGCACGAGCAGGGGTGTTCGAGTCGTCGCTATTCGGGTCGGCGTCCGCATCGCCGTCCACGGCGGTGGTCTCTACCTCGCGCTGGGCGGAGCGGGCGTGCTCGCGATGCAGCTCGGCTTCGATGAGGTCGACGACCTCGTCCTCGATCGGGCCGGAGCCTTCAATGGGGAGCAGCTTGCCCTTCCAGAGCACGTTCGCCGTGCGCTCGTCACAAACCACGACGGGCAGCGTTTGCTCTTCGCCCTCGCTCCTCAAAAGCAGCTGGACGCGCGCGTTGAGCTCCTCGTAGCCCGAAGGGCTCAGCCGGGGGCAGCGGTTTTCGACGCGCGGCGCCTCTGCGGCAGCAGCGCCAGTGACGAGCAGCCCCCCCATTGCGCTGCAAGTCAGCGCTTTCCGTA
>DATDEV010000637.1:0-4324 GCA_036522995.1 Polyangiaceae bacterium | reverse complement strand
CGAGCCGATAATCAGGCTGGGTACGGGTGCTGCACGAATAATCGCGATCGCCCGCACGCCCGCGCTCACCGGCGTAGCCGGAGAGGCGAAAACAGCGTGAGGCAGGGGCGACATCTGGAAGCATCGTTGCTCCCGCGCCGCTGTTCGTCAAGTTAGCGCAGGTTTTTGCGGCTTTTACCGAGCAGCTCGACTAAACGACTGACTAAGGGCAACCCAGCCATGACCCCACGGACGGCAGCGCGAGCGCTCGGAGTCATGACTCTGCTTGTTCCAGCGTTGGCGCTGGCGCAGAGCGCAGGCCCAACGCAGCCCGCCGATCCGACTCCCGAGGAGCCGGCGACCCCAGCCCGCGACGCGTCGAAGGCCGCGCCGCCCGCCAAGACCACGGGCGGCGAAGACGGCTGGCCCGACATGAGCTCCTTCCTCGACGAGAAGTACGGCTTCCTGCCGCTCGCCATGCCCATCACCGAGCCGGCGGTGGGCTACGGCGCCATGGGCGGCGTTGCCTTTCTGAGCAAGTCTTTCGGCGACGCCGCGGCAGGGCTCGGACGTCCGAACGTCACGTTCGCCGGCGGCTTCGGCACCGCGAACAAATCGTGGGGCGCGATGGCCATGGACAGCCGCTACTGGCTCGAAGACCACGTGCAGACGCTGGCCGGCTTCATCCACGCTCGTGTGAACCTCGATTTTTACGGCATCGGCGAGGACAGCGCGCTCAAGGATGCGCCCGTTCGCTACACCCTCGAGCCCACGGCGGGGGCCCTGGTTGGCAAGTATCGCCTGGGCGAGTCATCCACCTGGGTAGGCCTCGGCTACGCGTTTGCCAGCACCAAGATCACCGTCGACTCCCCGGAGGCGACGCCCGGCCTGCCCGATCACGAGGACCGCTCGAACCTCGGCGCGCTCTTGCCCTCGGTGTATTACGACAACCGCGACAACATCTTCACGCCGGTGCGCGGCATCTATATCGAGGGCTCGGCCATGATCGCCGCCAAGTGGCTGGGCGGCGACGACAACTTCGAAAAGATCGGCCTGACCATCCTCCAGTACGTGCCGCTGCCGGCCGACCTGTATCTGGGTCTGCGCGCCGAGGGCGACGCTGCCTTCGGCGACGCGCCCTTTTACACGCAGCCGTACATCGGCATGCGCGGTGTGCCGGTCATGCGCTACCAGGGCGAAGAGGTGGTCGTGCTCGAAGCCGAGCTGCGCTGGCAGTTTTGGCGGCGCTTTAGCCTGGTCGGCTTCTTCGGTGGTGGCAACGCCTGGAACGACTTCGAGCAGCTCGACAACTCGCAGGGCGTCGTGGCCGGTGGCGGCGGCTTCCGCTACGAGCTGGCGCGCAAGTTTGGGCTGCACATGGGCGTCGATGTCGCGTTCAGCAAGGATACGACGGCCTTCTACCTGCAGGTAGGTAGCGCCTGGATGCGCCCCTGAAAGGAGCCGCGAGTGGATCCCGAAATCAGACTGGCAACGCAGGCCGATATTCAGCAACTGGCGGAGCTGCAGGTGGAGGCGTGGAACGAGGCCTACCGAGGTCTCATGCCCGACGGGTTTCTGGCCCAGCAGGATCCCCGGCAGCGTGCCCAGCAATGGTCCAGCAGCCTGGGCAACGCCTCGTGGTTCTTGCTCGTGGCGGTCAGCGGCCCGCGCGTGTTCGGCTTCTGTGCCCTCGCGCCGTCCCGCGACCCCGAGCCGGCACCGAGCACGGGGGAAATCGCAGCCCTGTACGTGCATCCGCTGGCTTGGCGCAAGGGGTACGGCAAGGGCCTGATGCGCGCCGCTTTCAAGCTCGCCCGCAAGGAGGGCTACCAGCACGTCACGCTGTGGGTGCTCGAGACCAACCAGGCCGCGCGCGAGTTTTACGAAACGCAGGGCTTTCGCCTCGACGGTCACACCAAGAACGAGGCCATTCCGGGCGGAAGCCTGCCCCACGTGCGCTACGTCGCGGAAGTTCCAGCGCAAGCTTGAGCGCTGGTCCAGCCGCGCAGGGCCGGCTCAGCTGGTCGTGCCGCGGCGCAGCGTGACCGGGATCGAGTCGCTGACGCTCGTCAGCTGATCGGAGAGCAAGCCGATCAGGCGGTTGAACGCCGTCTCGGCCAGCGCTTCCGAGTCGAACACGGCGGTGGTGAGGCCGACCAGCTCGCCGGATTCGTCGCCGTCGAAGCCAGCCAGGCTCACGTCGCGGGGCAAGGACAGCCCCAGGCGCCGCAGGCGGTGCCAGACCTGCATCGCCCCGTGATCGTTGGAGCAGAAGATGGCGCTGTGCTGCTTGCTGGCGATGGCGCGCAGCCGTTCGTCGGTCAGCTCGGCCAGAGTCACCTTGTTCAGAGTGGAAGCTGCTGCGAGCTCCTCCCAGGTCCGCTTGGCGCCTTTCCAGCGCTCGGCGTGTGAGAGATGGTGGTCCCCCCCGACCTGCACGAACGTGAGGTGCTTGGCGCCGTGCTCGTGTAGGTGCGCCGTGACCGCGCTGGCGCCGCCGCGGTTGTCGATGCCGATCTGGTTGCCCTTGTACTTGGCGTAGCTCGGGTGATGCGGATCGAGCACGATCGAAGGCCTGGCGTACGCGCTCGAAAACTGCACCGCCGCCGGCGCCGGCACATCGCCCCACACCAGCAGGCCGTCGGCGTGGAGCGGCACGCTGTTTTCGCCGTTCGCTTCCGCCAGCTGTTCGTGTGCCATCAAATTCAAGGTCAGGTGTCGATTTGCCGCCAGCCTGGCCAGCGCCTGCGCGGTGCGCACGACTGGCGGATCCGAGAGGCAGCCGAACGCGCTCGGCATCACCAGCCCGATCGCGTGTCCGCTCGTGCCAGCCAGCCGCTTGGCGGCCCAATTGGGCACGTAGTTGTGCTCTTGCGCAGCTTTGCGCACACGCGCGCGCGTCGCGATCGACACTTTCGGGCTGTCTCGCAGCGCTAGCGAGACACTCGATTTGTCCATGCCCAGCATCTGGGCCAGATCCGTGATGGTGACGCGGGGCTTATTTTCCAACTGACACCGCTTAGTACATTTGGCGCAAATCCGCAGCTCAGCTATTATGGGGGGTCGCTTGCCCGTCACGCCCACGCACAGCGAAGATGGAACGTTCCAGTCGCAGATGTGTCGCGTTGGCGCAGCAAACGACTTTAAGTCAACCGCTTGACCAAGCCTATTTCGCAAGCTACAGTCCTTGAGTCGCAGCCTGGCGATGGTGCCCCAATGACGGAGCTGATCAACACCCTCGACACGTTTTCCGACTCGGCGGCGCTGCTCGGGCCGCGCTTGTCGGTCGCCGAAGTGCACGACCGGCACGGTGAGTTCGTCCGCAAGACGCTCTACCGCATGGGCGTGCGCGCTCCGCACCTGGAGGACGTCTATCAAGAAGTCTTCCTGGTCGTGCACCGCCGGCTCGACTCCTACGCAGGTCACTGCGCGATCACGACCTGGCTATTCGAAGTCTGCTTCCGCGTTACCGCGGGTTACCGCAGGCGCGCGCACTTCCGTCGCGAGCAGCTGGTGGCCGACGCAGCTTCGGTGCCGTACTTCGCGCCCACGCCCACGCCGGAGCGCGAGGTCGAGAAGCGACAAGCCGCGCATCGCCTGCAAGACATGCTGAGCACGCTCAACATGGAACAGCGTGTGGTCTTCACACTGTTCGAGCTGGAAGGCTTGAGCTGTGAGCAGATTGGCACTCAGCTCGGCGTCCCGGTCGGCACCGTCTACTCACGCCTCCACCGCGCCCGCAAATCCTTCCTGCGCGCCCTCTCCCGCCAACGCGCCCGCGACGCCCACCTCCAAGCGTAACGTCACCGTTCGTCGTCTTACGGCTCCCTGATTTTTCACAGGAAGATCAGAAGGGTGGAAGGGTTGGGGGCGCAGCGATTGAATCGCAATCGCGTCGCGCCACACGTCGCCCTTGTGGCGCTGCTATTGCGAAGCGCACTGCGCGACGCAAGCGCCTGCCCTTCGTGGCGCCCCCTCACTCTCGCCTTCTGCCCTTCCACCCTTCCTGTGAAAAAATCAGGGAGCGCGAGAGGGCGTGAAGGCGATGTTACGGCTGGGCGGCTTCGTAGGCGCTGATCTTGGCGTCGTGCGACAGGATGTAGCCGAGCTGGTCGATGCCGTTCAGCAGGCAATGCTGAGCGAAGCCGTCGATGGGGAACTTCACCTTCGCGCCGTCGGGGAGGATGAGCTCGGTTTTGGCCAGGTCGATCGAGACCCGCGCCCCAGGGTTCGCCCTCACGGCCGCCACCAGCTTGGCGTGCGTCGCGGCGTCGACCTGGATCGGCAAGAGGCCGTTCTTGAGGCTGTTGCCCTTGAAGATGTCGGCGAAGGAGGTGGAGATGAC
>DATDEV010000636.1:0-3544 GCA_036522995.1 Polyangiaceae bacterium | reverse complement strand
TGCCGAAAGGTGCGTTCTGCCATGCTGGGGAATTAGATCCCGCACGGCAACCGGGCCGGACTGCCTCGCGGGTCGGGCTAGGCCGCCGGTTTCAGCCGTGGACGCGGTTACGCCCCGCGTCCTTGGCGGCGTAGAGGGCGCGATCGGCGCGTTTCAGTAAGGTTTCGATCGAGTCAGTCGGGCGCAGTTCCGCCACGCCGATGCTGACGGTGACCCGAATGCTTTCGCTCGGGCGGGAGTCGGGCACGGTGTCATCGCCGGCAGTGAGATCGAGCTCGAGGTCGGCATCGTCGTCAGCCTCCTGCCCGCTCGGCGGCTGACCCGTCATCAGTGCCGCCAGCGCCCGGCCGCTGGTAGGGGCCAGCGGGCCAAGCTGCCCGGTTTGCAGCTCGATGGCGTCCACGGCAGCGCGGACGCGCTCGGCCAGGACGCGCGCGCCGTCCAGATCGGTATCCGGCAGCAGAATCGCGAACTCCTCGCCGCCGATTCGACCCATGACGTCGCTCTTGCGCAGGACACCGGTCGCAGCCTTCGTGATGGCCGCCAGCACATGGTCGCCCGCCACGTGGCCGTAGTGATCGTTGATGTACTTGAAGTGGTCGGCGTCGAGCAGGCACATGGAGATGGTCGCGCCGCTGCGACGTGAGCGTGCGCGTTCCCGGTGTGACAGCTCCATGAAGTAGCGACGGTTGAAGGCGCCGGTCAGCGAGTCGAAGGTGGCCAGCGCGCGCAGCTGGTCCTCGAGGTTCTTTTGCGCCGTCACGTCGAAAATCCCGACCAACGAGCACTTCTGCCCGTCGAGCTCGACCATGCGCGCGGACAGCTCGGCCCAGAACAGCTCACCGCCGCGCTTCTTCAAGCGCACCAGCACGCCGTCGAGCTGGCGCTCCCGGATCAAGCGCTCGATGACCGCGTCGCGCTCGTCGGGATTGTCGTAGTAGTCGCGCGTGCGCTGGCCGATCACCTCGCGCAGCGGCACCTCGAAAAGCGCCGCGCAACGCTCGTTCGCAAGCACCACGTGTTGGTCGCGCAGTCGAGTGAGCACTAGCGCCACCGGTGCGGCGCCGAGCACGATGCGCAGATTCTCGCCGCTGCGACGCAGCGCCTGCTCGACGCGCGTCAGCTCGTCGACGTGCTCCCGGTACTCGCCCAGAACGCGCTCGGTGCGCAAGTGATCGGAGGCTTCGATCACGCGCGCGACGAAGTCGGCGATGGTGCCAGCGATCAGCTCGTCTTCGAACTGCCAGCGGCGCGGACCGCCGACGTGCTCGTGACACACGACGCCGACCATGCGTCCGCCGACCCAGATCGGCGCATCGAGCATGGCGCCGATGCCGAGCGGATTCAGGTAGGAATCGGCGAACTCACTGGTCGCGGGGTCGGACGCTGCGTCGCTGGCGGCGATGCAACGGTTCTGCGCCAGGGCCTGGAAGTACGCTGGCACGCCCTGCGCCGTGATCAGCGCGCCGCTCGAGTGACGCTGCTCGCTCCACTCGAAAAGATCCACGCACTGGAGCTTGTCGTCGCTGTCGTCGACGAAGCGCCACACGCTGGCGCGCTCGACCCGTAGCAGCGTCGTCATCAGCTCCGTGACCTGGGCGTAAGCCGAGGCGATATCGTGCCCCGTCAAGGCATCGGAATGCGCCAGGCGTGACAACAACTCTCGATGCAACGCCAGGCGCTCTGCGACCTGTTCGTTGTCCGTGCTGGTCCGCTCGCTCGTCGAGGGCGAGCCTGTCGCATGTGGGGAGCTCATCAGGGCGCTTCTTGCCCAGTATCACGGCGCTTTTCGAAAAGCAGCCAGCGCTTTTGCTAGGCTCCGCGCATGGCGCTCGCTGCAGGTCTGTTCCGTCTCGCGCAAGGCCGCGTCCGTGGGGTTTCGCCCGGTCTTCTAGCTGTTTTTTCGGTTTGGTTTCTGCTCGTGGCCGGGCCCAGCTGCTCGCCTGCTACACACGCCCACACAGCGCAGGCTGCGCCCAGCGCGGGGCAGTCGAGCGAGTCGCTGTCCCTCGCGAGCGCGCCCGACCGGCCCGAGCACGCGCTGGCCAAAGTGCCGGTGACGCCGGCCGATCCGCAGTGGGGCAATGTCGACGCGCCCGTCACGCTGGTCGAGGTCAGCGACTTCGAGTGTCCGTTCTGTGCGCGAGTGCAACCCACGCTCGAGGCGCTCAAGCGCCACTACGGTCCGCAGCAACTGCGGCTGGTCTGGAAGCACCGACCGCTGCCGTTTCACCAAAGCGCGCGGCCCGCTCACGAAGTAGCTGCCGCCGTGCAAATGCTGGCCGGAAGCACTGCCTTCTTTGCGTTCCACGACCGCGCCTTCGCCAATCAGCGCGCCCTGAGCCGCGAGAACCTGGAGCTGTGGTCGGCGCAAGTTGGCGTGGAGCGTCAAGCGCTCCAGACCTGGCTGGATTCGGGAAAGCCAGCACACAAGGTGGCAGACGACATCGCGCTGGCTGACAGCATCGGCGCGTTCGGCACGCCAGCCTTTCGTATCAACGGCGTGACGCTGGCCGGAGCGCAGCCGCTCGAAGCTTTTACGCAGATCATCGACGAGCAGCTGACCGCCGCCAAGCAGCTGAGCCTGGCCGGCACACCCGCGCGCCAGCTCTATCCCCTACTCACCGCCAAGAACTACGTGGAGCCCACGCCCACGAAGGACGAGCCCGAGCCGGAGGACACGACGCTGTGGAACGTGCCGGTGCTGCCCGGCGATCCCGTGCTTGGCCCCGCCGATGCGCTGGTGACGATCGTTCAGTTCTCCGAGTACCAGTGCCCGTACTGCAAGCGCGTCGAGGAGACGCTCGCGCAGCTGAGCAAGCAATATGCGAAGGACGTGCGCATCGTTTGGAAAGACAGCCCTTTGCCCTTTCACGAGCGAGCGCTGCCCGCAGCGCTGCTGGCGCGCTTCGCCTTCGAGAAGCGCGGCAACCAGGCATTTTGGAAGCTGCACGACGCGCTGTTCTCCAGTCAGCCGAAGCTGGACGACCAGGACTTGCGCGAGCTGGCGGAGCAGCAGGGCTTTGCGTGGAGCCAGGTCGAAGCCGCCATCGGCGCCCGCAAAGGCATGAGCAAGATCGAGGAGTCGCAGCAACTGGCCGACGATTTTCAGGTGCGGGGCACGCCGCATTTCTTCATCAACGGACGGCGCCTGGTCGGCGCCCAGCCACTGGCGAGCTTCACGGGGCTCGTGGACGAGCAACTAGCGCAGGCGCGCGCGCTGACCGAGCGGGGCGTGCCGCGCAGCAAGGTCTTCGCGGAGCTGATGAAGGTCGCCCAGAATCCGCCGCCCCCGCAGCAGAAGCACCTACCACCGCCGGCCGACGCTGCGAGCCGGGGCAAGGCCTCGGCACCAGTGGTGATTCAGGTATTTTCGGATTTTCAGTGCCCATTCTGCAAGCGCGTGTCACCAACGCTCGGCGAGCTGGAGCAGGAGTTCGGCGGCTCACTGCGCATCGTGTGGCGCCACTTGCCACTGCCGTTTCACCCGCATGCGCAGCTGGCCGCGGAGGCCGCGCAAGAAGCGCTCGCGCAGCGGGGCAGC
>DATDEV010000635.1:0-2340 GCA_036522995.1 Polyangiaceae bacterium | reverse complement strand
GACGTGTCCCAGCGACTTGATTTTCACGGCGCCAGCCTAGCGCAGCGCGGCACGCCCACGGCGAGCGTGCACGTCGCTGCCGTGGAAGTGGCGCTCAGTAGTTCGCGCGGCCGAGCTCGGTGATGTACTCGAGCACCGCGTCGTTGGTGGGGCGGTTGAAACGCACCTTGCCCGCAGCGATCTCGCGCAGGCTGATGACCAGCGGCTTGTTCTTCGCGTTGACGAGCGAGGGGTTGCCCTTCATCAGCGACCGAGCGCGAGCGGAAGCGAGCACCACGAGGGCGAAACGGTTCTCTTCCTTCTCCAAACAATCTTCGACGGTGACGCGGGCCATGGACTCTCCAGTCGGAACGAAAGGGAGCGGAAAGCTAGTCGCAACCAGCGCTACCTGCAACTAAGCGAGCAACTACTTGGAGTTATTGGGTAATGCGCGGGCGCTACTGAGCGCGCTCGCGGAGCCGCTCGGCTGCGGGGCGGCCGTTTCTTCGATCTCGGTCGAGGCCGGCGCCGGGGCCGAGAGCGCCGGCGGGGCGGCCGGCACGGGCGAAGTGGGCGCGCCGCCATGTACGGTGAGCTGCGCCGCGACGACGATCCCGATGCCGACAGCGAAGCCCAGGCCCACGTAGAGGGGCAGCGCACTTCGCCGCTCTGGCTCCACCGCCACGGCCGGGGCCAGGTGCGTGCGGCTGGACCGCGGGGGCAGCGAGATGGGAGCCAACGAGCTCGGGGGCAGCGTGCTCCGCGAGTCCGGGCTGCCACCGAGCTCCTCGCGGGCCGCCAGCACGGCCAGCTGCATCGAGCGCGCATCGGGGAAGCGCTGCGTGCGATCGAAGGCCAGCGCGCGATCGACGATGGCGACGACGGAGCGCGGCAGCGCGGCCACCTCCCCCAGTGACGGCACCGGCCTCGTCATCGCGCCGAGCAAAAGCTCGGTGACGCTGCCATTCGGCCTGACCGGCGTACCCGACAGCATCAAGTACAGCGTTGCGCCGAGTGACCACAGATCGCTACGCCCATCGGGCTCGAGCCCCAGGGCTTGCTCTGGAGACATGAAAGCGGGAGTGCCCAGCGCCGAGCCCAGCACGGCGCTGCGCGACGGAGCTTCGGCGGCCAGGCGCGCGATGCCGAAATCGAGCAGCTTGACCCGCGCGTCTTCGGTCAAGAACACGTTATCGGGTTTTACGTCGCGATGCACGACGCCGCGGTCATGCGCCTGGACCAGGACGTCGAGCAGCTGGCCTGCGATATCGAGAGCCTCGCGAACGCTGCACGGGTCGCCCGCTTCGAGCCGCTCGGCGAGGGTGCGACCTCGCAGTAGATCCATCAGCAGGAACACCGCGCCGTCGTCCGTCGTGCCCTCGGCCCGCACCGTGACGACGCCCGCGTGGGCGACGCGGTTGGCAGCGTAGCTTTCGGCCATGAAGCGCTCGCGCGTGCCGGGCGAGCTGGCCAGATCCGCGTGCAGAATCTTGACCGCGCCGCTGCTGCCGCTGGCGTGCTTGGCCTCGAACACGGCCGCCATACCGCCCACGCCGAGCAAGCGCACCAGGCACCACTTCCCGAGCACCATTTGGCCTATGCGCTTTTGCGCAAGGCGCAGGCGCTCTTCACCCACCATGCTGTGACCGGGAGCTTTCATCCGAAGCTTCAGCCTGCGGCTGTTTCATGGCGCGCTTTGCTGCGAAAAGCAACTTTGGCGCAATGCTAGGCGGCGCGCTTACAGGTCAATCGCAGGGATTGGCCGTGAACGGGATACCCTGATGACACAGGTCCTCGGGGCCGCGAGCGTGACGATCAGCATAGAACTGGCCGAAAAGATCGGCATCGAAACAGTCAGCTGTGATCGACGCGCCCCAGGCTGACGCTGCCCAACGCGAGCCGAGCCCCGGTCTCGGAGTGAGAATCACCTGTTGATCGATGTCGAACGGTGTGCAGCGCGGATCCGCCGGCAGCGCCTCGATGAAGGCCTGCACCTCGCTGACCTCGTCGGCGCAGCCTTCGGGGCAGTCGTAAAACAGCACCACCGCGCCGTGCTCCAGGTCGTGCACCAAGTAACCGAGAGGTACGGGAAAATCGTAGGTTTGGTAGGCGGCCCACTCGGGATAGTGGTCGCCGAACACTGGCGGGCTCATGGGGTACGAGACGCCACTGCAAGCTGCCAGGTGGTCTCGGCTACCGCCTTCGAAGGTGGTGACCACCGCGCGGCACTCCCCTTGGGGCGCGTTCGACTGGCTCACGATCTCCTCGGTGCCACAACCGAGGCTGGCGAGCGCAAGCAGCATCGAGCAGCTAGCGGCTGATCGCGTATAGGGACGCTCGAGCATGACGGAAAGCTAGCAT
>DATDEV010000634.1:0-6519 GCA_036522995.1 Polyangiaceae bacterium | reverse complement strand
GCGCGGTGTGACCGCCGGAGACCAGCAGCGCCAGAAACGGCGTGGTCGGCGGCTCGCTGGGTGTGCTCGTCGGCGCCGGATACTTCAGGTAGGCCGCGCACATGTGGCCCACCAGATGATCGACGCCCACGATCGGCAGCTGCCGCGCGAAAGCCAGGCCGAGCGCGGCTTGCACACCGACGTGGAGCGCTCCCGTCAGGCCCGGGCGCACCGTCACCGCGATGCCGGCGAGGTCGCCCAGGCCCACGCCCGCTCGCTCGAGCGCGGCTTCGAGCACCGGGCGGATGTTGCGCAGGTGATCGCGCGACGCCAGCTCCGGCACGATGCCGCCGTAGGGAGCGTGTGCGGCGAACTGGCTCTCGATCACGTCGCTCAGCACGTCGCCGCGCGCGCTGACCACGGCCGCTGCCGTTTCGTCGCACGAGGTCTCGATACCGAGCACCAGGGTCGGCCGCTCAGAATCCACAGCCACTTTCGTTGCGTTTCATGCTGAAAAGCGCGAACCCGGGCCGATCTTTGGCAGAGGCGTCCGAGGCAGGCAGGGCTGCGGGCTTGAACAGGCGCAGCTCGACGTCGCCGTTACGTAGCAAGGAGACCAGGGCCAACATGGTACCGAGACAGGTGGAGTCCACGTAGGCGAAAAAATCTTCGTCGTGGCCCTCACCGAAGGTCAGGCTAGAAATCGTATCGTGGTCGACCTGCGGGATGGCGCGCACCCGCGCGCCGTCGAACAGCGCATGGCCCTGCTCGGAGCAGAGGCCCGTCTCGGCGTCGTTGCTGCTCAGCGAGCCCAGCAGCGTCGTTCCCTCCGACGAGCTGTGAAGCTGCGAGAGGTCGAGCGTCAGCTGCATGCGCAGGCGCGGCGGCTCGCCGTCGACCAGAAAGCCGTCGGTGAAGGCGGGCGCGTACACGATGTCGCCGCAGTACGCAGCCTCACCGGAGGTGTTGAAGCGATCGGTGCTCCGACAGCCGAACGCCGCCGACAGCGCGGCTAGCAGCAGGAGGGAGGCAGGCCTCATAGCGCCGCCATCATAGCCTCAGGTGGCCCGCTCGGGTCAGCGGCCAGGCTCGAGGTCGCGGATGAGGCGCTCGGCGAGGGCCCGCAGGCGGGGCTCCGGATCGCGCTCCTTGAGCTTTTGCAAGGTCGGCAGGGCGGAGCTGCCGGCCACCGCGACCAGCGCCTGGGCGGCCGCTTCGCGCACCAGCGCGTAGGCGTCGGTGAGCGCGGCCCGGCCGAGCGCCGCGCTCACCTGCGGGTCACTGCTACCCTTTGCCATCCGGCCCAAAGCCTCGGCCTGCGTTGCGCGCAGCGGCCATTCGGCCTCCGCGTTCAGTCGCTCGGCGACCGAGCCGCCCAGGGCCTTTTGCTCCGGACCGAAGGCGGCCAGCGCGGCGCGGCGCACGGCAGGCTCGGGGTCGCGTGACAGCGTCTGCAGCGCTTGCAGCGCGGCCGGCTCGCGGCGCCCGATCAGGAACGGCAAGGCGACGAGCCGCATATCGGGATCGGGGTGCGTCGTGAGCCGCGAAAGGGGCCCGACCACGCTGGCGCCGATGTCGGCCAGCAACCGCTGCGCTGCCGCCTGCTCCTCGGCCTTGGGCGGACGCGCCGCGGTCTGGAAGCTACCGAGCGTGAGCCCCCCCTTGCGCGAGAGCGCCTCGGCGAGCGAGCGAGCGCGCGCCGGCGACGACTCGGCCGCGGCTGCCGCTGCGCGAGATAGCGCTCCGGATAGCTTGGCCAGGGCGGCGATCTCCTGCGTGGGGTCGTGCGCGGCGGGGTGAATGGCGTCAATCACCTGGCGCACGTCGAGCACGCCGTCCGGCACCGGAAACACCTCTTCCGGTGTGGCGGCTGCGCCCGACACCAGCGCCACCGCCGCGCGCGTGGCCGCGCGATTGAGCTCAGGGGAGGGCTCGCTGAGCGCCTCGGCGATGGCCGTCCCGGCCGAGTCGAGCTTGAGTCGCGCCAGGGCCAGGATGGCCTGCGCGCGGACGCTGCCGTCCGGGTCGCGCGACAGCTCGGTGAGCGCGTCGGCCTCGCCGCGCAGCGCGAGCGCGCCCGCCGCGAAGGCGGCCGCAGCGCGCGGCAACGCGCCTGCGTCGGGGCTATGTAGCAGTGCCCGCACCTGCCCGGCCGCCCTGACCGCGCCCAGCTTGCCCAGGCCGAGCACCGCCAGCGCGCGCAGGCTGCCGCTATCACCGGCAGCCAGCTTTTCCAGCGGAGCCTGCGAGCTCTTGGTGCCCATGCGCGCCAGTGACCAGGCGGCAGCCACGCTCACCGGATCGCTGTCACTCAAGTGACCGCGTTCGTTCGAGAGCAAAAGCTCGGCGAGCTTGGGCTCGAGCCGAGCATCACGCAGCGTACCGACCGCGACCATGGCGCGCGCGCGCAGCGTCGCATCGGCGCTGCCGGTGGCATAAGCGAACAGCGAGGCAGCGGCGTCCTTGTTACCGACGTGGGTGAGCAGCGTGATCGCCACCTGCTGCTGCGCCTCGCGCGGATCGGAGAGCGCATCCAGCAGCGGCTTGACGGCGCGCTCGCCCAGTTTGGTGAGCGCTGCGCGCGCCTCCTCCGCCTCGGCCGGCATGCTGCTGCGCGCGCGGTGCAGCAGCGGGTAAGCCAGCGCGCCGTAGACCTCGACCAGCAGCCGGCGAAAGATCGGACGCTCGGGGCTGCCCAGCGCAATCGGCAGCAGCTCCTTCTCGAGCGACTCGAGCGTGCCGCGACCGAGGTTGAGCTGGATCGACAGGCGCGCCGCCTTGTAGACGAGCTCCTCGTCGGGCGAGGAGCGCACCACCCGCCGCAGCAGCTGATCGGCCTCGTCGAGCTGGCCCTGATTCACGAGCAGCTCGGCCAGCTCGAGGTAGACGCCGAACAAGCGCTCGTTCTTGCCGATAGCGCTGCGGTACTCGGCGATGGCGCGCGCCATGTCCTGGCGCTTTTGGTACATTTCGCCGAGCTTCTTGTGGCCGTCGGCGTCGTCCGGGCCCAGCTCGACGGCGCGCGCGGCGTAGCCCAGGGCGCGCTCGTCCTGATACAGCTCGGCGGCGTAGCCGGCCATGCGCTGGTAGTACTCGCGCGCGCGCTTCGGATCGAGCTTGAGCAGCTTTTCGAGCGTCGCCAGCGCAGCTTCGAGCTTGCGCCCCAGCACCAGCACGCGCTCGAGGCGCGTGAGATCCTCCACGCTACCCGGCGACAGCTTGCTCAGCTGGCGCAGCACGCGCTCGGCGTCGTCGTAGCGGCGCAAGCGGACGTGCGCCTCGGCCAACAACCGACCGGCCTCGAGATCCGGCTGCTCGCCAGCCAGTTTCTTCTCCAGCTGCGCCAGGCGCGTGGGCGTGAGCTGGCCCGTCAAGCTGAGCAGCGTGACCACGTGCTGGCGCGCCTCGCGGGCCACGTTCAGATCGCCGCCGGCGTCGCGCAGGATTTGCTCCCACACTTTGCGAGCTTCCTCGTAAGACGCGCGCTGGCCATCGCGCCCGCCGGCCGCCGCGCCCACGCGCTCCAGCCCGATGGCATAGGCGCGGCGCACGCGCGCTTGCTTGGGCTCGCGCTTGACGGCTTCGCTCAGCGCTTCGATGGCCTCCTGCGACATGTCGTGCTCGAGGTACACCTCGCCCAGCCGCAGCAGGCCCTCGGCCTTCTCGGGCAGAATGTTGCGCAGGCGCTGCCAGGTGGCGACCGCGCGCTTCTTGTCGCCCTGCTCCCAGTAGCGCGAGCCGAGCTCCACGACGTGCTCCGGATCTTGACCGCCGCTCTGCGCCAGGCGTGACAGCAGCGCCAGCGCGCGCTCCTTTTCCTCCATGCGCTCGTAGAAGTCGACCAGCGCGGTCAGCGTTTCTTCGTCCGCTGCCGAGCGCGCCTCGAGCGCCCGAAGCTCGCTGAGCGCGCGCTTGCGATCGCCGCGCTGCAGCAGCGCCTCGGTCAGGCGAAATACGTAGTCGGGGTTGCGCGGCGCGCTCTTGATCAGCTGATCGTACTCGGCGATCGCCGCATCCAGCTCGCCGCGAACCTCCAGCAGGTGCACCACGCGCAGCCGAGTGCTCACGTCCTTGGAGTCGCGCGTCAGCACCCGGCGGTGGGTGGCCAGCGCCTTCTCGACCTGGCCCGTCTCCTCGTAAAGTCGAGCCAGTAGCTTCAGCTCCTCCACGCCCGCGCCGGGTTGCTTGGCGAGGCGCTCCACGAGCGCCGGCATTCGCTCCGCACGTCGATAGATGTCGGCGAGTGCCTCCAGGATCTGGCGACGCGCGCCCGACTCGCCGCCGGCGATGGTCAGCGCGCGATCGAGGGCGGCCTGCGCTTCCTGATTGCGGCCGGCCTGCGCCAGCGTGCGCCCGAGATCGACGAGCGCGGGCGCCAGCACGCGGTTGTCGCCGCTGGCAGCGCGCACCACGGCTTCGTACTCGGTAATGGCGCGAGCGAGCTCACCACGCGCGGCCAGCTCCCGCGGCAGCTCGGCGCGCACGAAGAACGAGCCGTGGGTCGCGGCCAGCAGCTGCTCGTGCAGGTGCTTGGCCTTGTCGAACTCCTTGGCGTCCAGGTAAAGGCCGATGAGCGTGCGCAGCACCTGCTCGCGCGTGGGCGCGTCCTTGACCAGCGGCAGGGCGCGCTCGTAGCTAGCGATGGCCCGCGGCTTCTCGCCGCGCTCGCCGTAGAGATGCGCGAGCGCGAGCAAGGCGATGGGGTTGTTCGGCTCCTTGGCGATGGCCTGCTCGAAGCTGGCCACGGCGCGCTCGGGCTGGGCGTCCTTCTTGTAAGCACCGCCCAGGGCGACGAGCGCGCTGTAGGCCGTCGCCGGCTGCTGGGCGCGCTGGCCGAGCTCGGCGATCAGCTGCTCGAGGTTGCCGTCACGCTCACGGTAAAGCTGGGTCAGACGTTCGAGCGGAAAGTCGGCGCCCGGCTGGGCCAGCACGATCCCGGTGTAGCGGGCGATCAGCGCCTCGCGGCTCTGGCCCTCGCCCTTGGCCGGCTTGGCGGGCGAGGCGTCAGGCCCAGGCTGGGCTGGAGCCGGCTTGGTGCCGGTCGGCCTGCTGGAGTCGGCCGGCGGCTTGGGTTTCTGCGTGGCGGCCGGCTTCGGCTTCTTCGAGCGCCCAGCCGGATTGAAAGCTGCGGCCGGGGCCGTGAATCCCACCATCATCAGGGTGAGAGCCACGCCTTGGCGCAGTTTTCGGAGCATCCTCATTCAAGCGTACGCGGCCTCGACTCTGCCCGCCAGGTACGGCCAAACGGCCCAACTCCTTACTCTATTCCGGGGGCGCTCGTGGTAGACCCGGGCGCCAATGGCTGGGCCGACGGACGAGGAAGCGCAGGGCGAATCGAGGGAAACGCCACCGGGAGCGGGCTCCGAGCTCGCGGCAGAGCAACCTGCCCACATCGTCCCCGCAGCTCCCGAAGCCTCGGCTGCCGCTCCCGCCGCGCCTGGCGAAGCCAGCGCTGCGAGCGACGCCCCCGCGAGCGACGTCCCGGTGAGCGACGTCCCCGCGAGCGACGCCCCGGCGAGCGACGTCCCGGCGAGCGACACCCCGGCGAGCGACACCCCGGCGAGTCCGCTTCTCGAAGAGTCGCCGCCGCTGTTCCCGCAGCACCCCTGGTCGGTCATGGCGCGCGTGCTGGCGCTCAGCTGCTTGCTGGGCGTGGCCCTGTCGGGCTGGGCGCAGCTGTCGATCAAGTCCAGCTGGGTTCCCGAGTTCCTGACGAACAACGCGCGCGGCGAGCAGGAGCGCAAGCTGATGATCGCGCTGCTGGGCGCCGGCCTCGCGGTCGGCGGCGCGGCCGGCGTCGGGCTGCTCACCTGGCTGCGCAAGCGAGGCCGCGAGGCGGAGCTCGAGCGCTGGTTGTGGTTCTTGGTGCCGGGCATCCTGCTGCCCGCGGTGCCGGCGCTGTTCCGCGCCAAGCCCTGGCAAAATCGCCACGACGCGCTGCTGCCGATCGTGCTGCTGCTCACGTTGCTGTTCGAGGCGCTGGTGCTGCTGTCGCTGCGCTCGGTCCCGCGGGCGGCGCGAGAATTTTGGCAGCAAACGCTGGCGCAGGTGCCGCGCGTGGTCAGGCAGCGCGGGCCGCTGGTGATCGTGATCGCCGCTGCGCTCGGCTACGCCTGCTTCTTTTCGTTCTTCTTGCTGCGCTGGCACTACAAGCTGCGCACCGGCAACTTCGACCTCTCCATCAACAACAACCTGATGTTCGGGGGTTTGTACGGCGATTTCCTGAAGAGTCCGGTGGCGTTCCCCACCGACCCGGGCAAGTACCTGGCTGCCCACGCCAAGTTCGGCCACTACCTGTTCCTGCCGATCTACGCGCTCGTGCCGAGGCCCGAGACGCTGCTGGTGATCCAGGCGACCCTGATCGGCGCCGGCTCGATCCCGCTGTTCATGTTCGCGCGACGCCACCTGGCAGAGTGGTCGGCGGCGGCCTTGGCGCTCGCCTACCTGGCCTACTACCCGATGCACGGGGCGACGTTCTCGGAATTTCAGAACGTGCCCATCGCCGCGCTGTTCGTGTTCTTGGTGGTGTGGGCCGCCGAT
>DATDEV010000633.1:0-5164 GCA_036522995.1 Polyangiaceae bacterium | reverse complement strand
GAATTCGGGGGTTCGAGCCGTGCGTTGCCGAGCGGAACCTGCGCAGTCGCCGCGCGGAAGCGCGCTCGAACAACAAAAAAACCTCCCCGCCTCCCCGCCTCCCTGTTGATTCCCCCCGCGCCTAGAACGTCCAGGTCGCCGTGACGCCGGCCTGCTCCGAGCGCGCGCTGCGTTCGAAGTGCCCCACCTCCGAGCGAAAGCGCCGCACACCGCCCTCGAGTCCCACACTGACTCGACCATTGCCGGGCGCGATCGCCAGCGAGCCCGAGTAGAAGAGGACATCGCCCCAGGCGGGCTCATCGTCGGTGACCTGCTCCGGATGGCGATCGAGGCCCTGCTGCGAGTCGTAGGCGGCATAAAGCAGCCGAAAACGCCCGCGCAGCGGGCCGAGCGAGAGCCGAGCGTCGAGCGACGACGACGGACCCCAGCCGTAGAAGTAGCCCTGGCTGTGCAGGATGTGCTTGCCGATCTGATTCGGATTCTCGGCGCTGAAATCGTAAAAGGCGCTCGCCATCAGTCCGCCGAAGCTCGGCTGCAGGCGCGCCGAGAGCTCCGCCCCGCCCGAGCCCCATAGCCAGTAAGCGTCGGCGATCAAGCCGGGCAGATCGAGCGCCGCGTATTGCTCGCGGCGATTCGCCTGGTGGTATTTGACGTTCGGCTCCGGCAGCGCCGCCGCTTGCTCCACGCTGCCGTAGCGGTTCGCGCTCGAACGAAAGTAGCGGTAGCCGACGCTGCTGCCGAGCGTGATCGCGTGCCCCCGCAGGCGACCACGCGGCCCCATCAAACGCTGCTCGTGGTACCCCGCCAGCGTCGTGTCCGCCGACAGCGCCAGGCCGCTACCGTAGCCGGAGCCCTCGAGCCCGATCGAAAAATCGGCCATTTCTGCGGCAAAGAACGCGCGTCCAAAGGTCCTGGGCGCCAGGTAGCCGGGCAAGGTGACCAAGCGGGCGGAGAGCGCGCCGTAGTAGCGCGCATAGGTCGCAATGCCCGGTGACTGGACGGCAAGCACGCCGTACTCGAGCTCGAAGCGGTGCCAGATGGCCCGCGAGAACCCCAAGTTATCGCGCGAGCGCACCCGCGGCTTCGCCCGACCATCCCAGGTGCGATCGACGGCCACCCCCGTGCCGAGCACCCAGCGCGCCACGTCGACCGCCACCGACGAGCCCTCGCCGGTGTCGAGATACATGCCGAGCTTGTAAAAGAACTCGCCGAGCGGCACCCCGGTGGTGGGCGTCACCATCACGTCGTTGAAGCTCACCTTCTCCTTGAACTCCAGCGCAAACTCCCAGATGAACGAGGTCAGGAAGGCGTAGCCGAACGAGCCCAGGACGCTCTGATGGTTGGCCCGCGCAAAGCTGTACGACAGGCTGCCCCACAGCGGATGCCCCAAGAAGTTCACGTTCAGAGGGTTGTTGTCGAACACCCACGCCGAGCCGTCGAAGCGGCCTTTGGCGCTAGGATTGTCCCAGTCGATCGCGTTGGCGTCCTTGAATAGCCAGTAGCCGGTGGTGCCGAGCGTGAGCCCGGCGCCCATCTCCAGGAAGCTGCGCACGTGATGGGGCGCCAGTCGTTCGTCGTCCGAAGGCCGCCATTCATCACTGGCGAGGCCGTCTGCGCTCGCCTCGGCCGGCTGCTGCTGCTGCTGCTCGAGCGGCTGGCCGCTGACGACACGGGGCAGCGCCCACGCGACCAGCAGGCTCGTGCAGCAAAAGGCAAGCCTGTAGCAGCGCATGAGCCGACTGCGCTACTTCGCGCCGAGCCCCGTTCCGAGCGGCGCCTTGCTGCACCAAGCGTAGCAGCACTCGGAGAGACCTTGCCCACGTCGCTCGGCGGTCGACGCAACGTCGAGCGCCGCAGCCTTGGGCGGGGCGAACGACACACCTGGCGGGGGGGTCAGCGCGGCGGCGCAGAGCTCGTTCGGGCTCGGAGCCGCCTCCGACAGGCCCGCTTCGGCCGTACTGACGCAGAGTTTTTCGCGCATGACGTTGGGCTGCTGACAAGCGGCCGGATCGACCTGTTCGACGTCGGCGACATCGAGCTTGGAGCACCACGAATAGCAACAGGCGTGACCGGGTGGCACTCGCTTACGCGTCCATTCCGTGCGTGGCACGTCGAAGCGCGCGCTGCTGGAGGTCGCTGGAAACACGCTACCCTTCACGTCGACGTTCCTCGGACACGTTTCGTAAGGCTCTGGCGCAGCCTGCTCGGCGTTGGTCGGTAGCAGGTCGTCGCAGAAGTACTCGCGCGCCTCGTTCCTGGCACAGGGAGGAGGCGGACCGTCTGGCTTGTTCGCAGCGGAGTCGGCTTGCTTTTGGCTGCCGCCCGAGCAGGCGGCTGCGCCCCAAGCCATCATCACGCCGGAGCCGACCGCAAGCGCTCGCCGCATGCTAGCCCTTACGAAGAAACCCATGGGAAGTCCGCTACTTTGCCCCAGGTCGGGCGTCAAATCTGGCAGAGTAAGGCCTCTGCCACGACCGTGATCTCCTTTCAAGACGTTCAAAAGTCCTTCGGGGAGCGACGCATCCTCGACGGAGTCAGCTTCGATGTTCATCCCGGGGAGGTGTTCTTCGTGATTGGCGCTTCTGGCGTGGGCAAGAGCGTGCTGATCAAGCAGCTGATCGGCCTGCTGCAGCCCGATAGCGGCCAGATCTGGCTCGATGGTGAGGAGGTCTCGCGCTTCTCCGAACGGCAGATGTACGCGGTCCGCCAGAAGTGCGCGATGGTGTTTCAGCACTCGACGCTGTTCGACTCGATGACTTGCGTCGACAACGTCGCCCTGCCGCTGCGGAAGCATCGCGGCCTCGGCGAGCAGGCCGCTCGGAACGAAGCGCTGGCCCTGCTCGACAACGTACAGATGCGCTCGTTCGCCGAGCGCTTCCCGAACGAGCTTGGCGACGGCATGAAAAAGCGCGTAGCCATTGCGCGTGCCCTGGCCATGCAGCCAAGCTACGTGCTCTTCGACGAGCCCACCACCAGCCTCGACCCAGTGAGCGCGCGCCGCGTAGACCGGCTGATCCGTGACCTGTCCGACCGGCTCAAGGTGACGAGCGTGGTGGTGTCCCACGACTTGCCGTCCATCTTCGGCATCGCCGACCGCATCGTGATGCTGTACAAGGGAAAAGTGAGGCTATTGGGTACGCCTGCGGATTTTCGCGCTACCACCGACCCGGTGATCGTTCAGTTCATCAACGGCCGCGCAGACGGGCCCATCGAGTAGCGCCGGCACACGCATGAGCCAACGATCCATCGAAGTCAAAGTCGGCGCGCTGATCCTGGTCGCGCTCGGTCTGCTCGGGGCCTTCGTGGTGGTGATGGGCGGCTTGAGCTTCGAGCCCACGTTGACGGTCTACGTCACGTTCCAAAATCCCGGAGGGCTGCAGGCAGGTGCTCCGGTGCGCCTCTCGGGTGTCAAGGTGGGCCGCGTGAGCGAGCTGGAATTCAGGGGCGGCAAGGTCGACGCCAAGACTCGTGAGCCGGAGCCGCCGATTCGCGCCATCGCGCGCATCGAGCGCCGCTATCAGGGCGCGATCCACGACAACTCGCGCTGGTTCGTCACCAGCCAAGGCGTGCTAGGCGAGATGTTCCTCGCCGTCGAAGCGGGCTCGCACGACCGCCCTGCCCTCCCCGATGGCGCGACGGTGCAGGGCATCAGCCCCCCGCGCCTCGACCTGCTACTCAGCGAAAGCTACGAGCTCCTTCACAAGGCCTACCTGGGCGTAGCCAACAACGAGCAGAAGATCGCCGAAACCTTCGACGGTTTGCACCAAACGCTGCGCGCGAGCGGCGCCTTCTTCGAGCGCAACAGCGGCAAGCTCGACCATATCGTGGACAACGTGGACAAATTGTCCGGCGACGCGAGCGACACGATGAAGGCTGCGCGTGAACGCTACGTCGATGGCGCGCAGGTGTCGCGCATCTTCAACGACGTGGAGCGCAGCACCAAGGTGCTGGCCGACAATCTGCCGCCCATCGTCGAGGACGGCCGCAAGGTGCTATCCGATACCAAACGCATCACGGGCAAGCTGGCGACCGACGAGCAGCTAGCTCGCCTCGACGGCATGACGCGTGATCTGGCCGAGGCGAGCAGCCGCGCCAACGGCTTGGCCCATGACGCCCAAGGCTTGATGACCCACGTCAAGCAAGGCAAGGGAACGGTCGGCGCGCTGGTGATGGATGAAGCCGTCTACGACGACCTCCAGGAAATGATTCGCGACCTGAAGCACAACCCCTGGAAGCTTTTCTGGAAGGAATGACGCGGCGCTAGGGAAGCGTGCCGCCGGTCGGGTCCGTTCCACCGGTGTCGCCGCCGCTGCCACTGGTGCCGCCCGCACCACCGCCGGTGCCGCCAGTGCCGCCTGTGTCGGTGCCGCCTGTGTCGGTGCCGCCTGTATCAGCGCCGCCTGTGTCGCTGCCACCCGTGTCGGTGCCACCGCCGGGATCCGAGCCGCCGGCCGCGCTTCCGGCAGTCGGCATGCTACCGCCCATGGTCATCATGCCGCCGCCGGCGGTCGCGCCTGCGACGGCTCCGCTTCCCCCCGTGTCCACAGCCGGAGGCCCCTCGACGTTCGAAATCAAGGGCGTGGGGTCGTTGCTGCACACGCGCATCCGCTCGCCCTCAGGCGCGACGCAGATGAGACCTGGCAGGCAGTCGTCGTCGCGAAAGCAGGTCTTGCCCGAGCCTGCGTGGTCCTGTGGCCCCCCACAAGCCGCCGCAATGAACAGCGGCAGAGCATGGCCCCGAGCCCACCACGAACGGCGAGGCTTCGGCGCCGTGTCGCTCAAGCCTTCTCCAAGGTCAAGATGAGGTCGTCCTCATCGACGCTTGCACCCTCGGCGACCGCCACGCTGGCAACCCGCCCGGCCTCTGGCGATTCGATCGGCATCTCCATCTTCATCGATTCGAGGATGACGAGCGTCTGGTCCTGAGTCACGGTGTCTCCCGGCTTGACCAGGATTTTCCAGACCGTCCCCGTGATGTGAGCCCGCACTTCCGTAGCCATTCTCTCTCACTCTAGAACACGCAGGCGTCATCTCCGAGCCGGAATGACGCTACCACCCCACTAACCACCCTAACCTCGACCTCGATCACGGCGTAAGCTCCACCAGCCTCGACCTCGATCACGCCAGGATCACGCCATAAACTCGCCGTGGTTGGGGGGGGGGG
>DATDEV010000632.1:0-7017 GCA_036522995.1 Polyangiaceae bacterium | reverse complement strand
CGACCAGCTCGTAACACGAGAGCCAAACCGCGTACGCGCAGACGAGCACGAAGAAGTAGCGCTTTCGCTCGGGCTCGACGGCGGCTGCCATGGCTAGCCCAGCCGGACCTGCTCGTGCAGCGCCAGCGACGACGCGCCGCTCGGAAACGAGGCGTGCGCCAGCCAGCGCCGCTCGTGGACCGGACCGGAGCACAGCCGCGCTACAGCCCGTTCGGCCAGCCCGGGAAAGCGCTGTCCATCGAGCGCGGAGCCCGCGTGCAAAGTGCGCTGCCCCCGCAAGGTGACGGAGCCCTGCGCGAGCCGCAGCAGCAGGTCGCCGTCCTCCTTGGGCGAGCGCACGAGCTCGAGCTGATCGGAAACCCGGCCGTTGCTCAGTGCGCTACCAAAGACGCGCCCGTCAGCGAAACGCGCGCGCGTGAAGACGAAGCTCTCGTCCGCCACGTGTCCCCGCCCCCACTCGACGCTCTGCAAACCCAGGGCGCGCGGGGGGCGCGTCATCTCGACGTAGTCGGCGTAGCCGGCGCCGAGCAGCTCCCCCTCCCCGCCCACGCCTTGCGCGCGCCCGCGAGCATGGCCGAGCAGTACCTGCCAAGACAGGTGCTTCGTGAGCTGCTGGACGTCGGCTTCGACGTGCTCGCTCTGCGCTCGCAGCGTCAGCGAGAAGGCCTCGCCGGCGGTTTGAAAGCGAAGCTGCACTTCCCCCCGGCCGATGTCGACCTGCGCCTTGCCCCTCGCCCGGACCACGCGCCGCTCGCCGCCCGCCGGGTACCACTCGTAGCCCGCGCTACACAGCTCGTAGCCCAGGCAGCGAAGCCAGCTGGCGTAGCCCACGCACACGGAGCCCGAGGGCGTCACGACATCGGTGTAGAGCTTGCGGTAGCGAAACATCGGCTCGCCACTCACCAGCTGCCCACGCTGCGACGGTGGTACCCGCACACCAGAAACACCGGAATCGCGGCTACCAGCGGTAGCGCCGCGTGCCGGCCCAGCTCGGCCCACTCGAACCCGAGGGCGGGGCGAGCCACGGCCGCATGCACACTGGGGCTGACGGCCAGCCACGCCAGCGCGAGACCAGCGATGACCATGCTCAGCAGCTGACCCCGCGTGAGCCTGCCGCTCACCAGGCGGAGCTCCTCGCGCAGATCCTCGAGGTGAAAACGCCCGAGCGCGTAACAGAGCGCACCGAGCGCACTGGCAAAGCCCGGGCTGCCGCCAGCACCGAGGCTTGCCAGCATGCCCAGCGCCGTCCCGAAGGCCAGCGCTGCAGACAGCAGCTGCGTGGGCACCCGCGGCTCGGTGCCGGCGCTGCCGAGCTCACGGATCACCTTGGCCTCGGCTCCAACGTAGCAAATGCCATGCTGCCAAACTCGGCCGTAGCAGCAGCCATAGGTCAGACAGCCCAGTCGCCCGAAGCCAGAGCACACCAGCGCTGCTGCCATCGTGCGATCGAGCAGCCAGCCCGCGTTCAGCTGCGACGCGTGAAGCCGGCTCCAGACCGCGACGTACCCGAACATGGCTGCGTAGGCCCCGAACGACACGAAACCCACGCGCTTCAGCGTCTCGCGCGGCCGCTGGCGGAAGGCTCGCTGCTCGTAGCCGAGCCAGGCCAGCCGTCCTCCGACGAGCATCGCCAGACTCAGACCGAGCAGGTACTCGACCAGCGCGCGCGGCGAAAGCGACCGCGAGAGCAAACCGATCGCCAGCAGACTACCGACGCCCGCGCCCACCGCGAGCAGAGCTCCGTAGCCTACCCACAGCGTCGAACCGATGCGGAACAGCACGGTCTGTCGGGCCAACCAGGCAACCGGCGGTCGCAGCCCCCGCCACACCGCGGCCAGCACCTGGCCACCGCTTGCGCTGAGGCGTGCCGGAATGGGCAGCAGCACGGTGCTCTGCGCGTAGCGGCGATAGTCCGCACCGAAACGGCGCAGCAGCTGCGGCTCTTCGATGCACCGGGCGTAGCCCGTCCAGGCCACCACGAGCAGCCCAGTTGCCACGCAGGCGATGCCGAGCGAGCTGGCGAGCAAGCCCACGCCCGCAAGCGCCAGCGAGTAGCCCACGTAGATGGGATGCCGGAGTCTCCGAAATGGGCCCGAGGCCACCAGGTTTTGCGGCGGCAAATGTGAAATCGGCAGACCCTGCCCGCGCTGCCACAGCTCCCAAGCGGCGCGCAGGAGCAGCGCACTGCCGGCGAGCGACAGCGCGGCGCCGAAGGGCCCGCGCAGCGGCGGCAACTCGGGCCAGCCGAGCTCGCGATCGACACGCTGCCCCAGGCGCACGAGCGCGGACGGCAGGACCCCGAAGAAACCGAGCGTGTACAGAGCGATGATCAGCCAGCGGCCCAGCGGTTGAGCGCTGGGCCGAACCGGCGCGACCACTGTCTGTCGGCTCTTCACGGCGGCTGCAGCCTTTTGCCGAGCGTCTGCCACTCGGGCGTGAAGCCGCAGTGCCAGTAGAGAAACTCGCCGTCCTTGGGACGCTCGAGCCGGATCGCGTCCTCCATGACCGACCAGGTCTTGCCGCCGAAGATCGGATCGACCTCGATGCCCGTGTCCGAGCCGACGCGCGCACACAGCTCCACCAGCTTGCTATCGAAACGGCCAAAACCACCGGCCAGAGCGGCGCTCGAAACCTCGAGCGGCAGTCGCCGCGGGAGTCGCCGGGCCATCGACAGCGCGGCCCAGCGCGAAAGCAAGCGCGTGCTGGCGGCGATACGACCCGGGTAGATCTGCGCGCCCACGATCCGGGTCGGTCGCCTGCCGGTCGACCTGAGCAAGGCCTCGGCGAGCACGAAACCGGCCAACGTGGTGCCGGTCGCCGCCGTTACGAAGATGGTGCGTGGCGGCTCCCGCCCCAGCTGCTCGAGCTGCTCGACGAGCTCCAAGTAGCCGCAGGCGTTGCCAATCACGCCCGACGGGTGGCTCACGCCGGGCAGCACCCAGAGCGGCCGCCGCCCCTCACGCCGAAGCTGCAGCCAACGCGCCCACGTGCGCCGGAACGCCTCGCTGCGGGTCGGCCCGAGCAGCGTCAAGCGCTGCGCGAGGGCGCCAAAAATCTGGGCGCGGTGCGCGGGCAACGTCGGGGGATCATCGATGATGTGCAGGTGGACACCGATGCCGACGTGGTCGAGCGCGGGCAACAGATCGAACGCCAGGTTGGTGACGTTGCCGGCAACCGTGACCAAGTCGGTGTAGCCACGAGCCAGCATGTGCCCGATCAGGTGCTCGATCTTGCGAGCTTTGGCGCCACCGCGTCCCCAGCCCGAGAGGTCGTCCCGCTTGATCAGGATGCTGGGCAGGCCGCGCGCCTCGACCTCCAGCAGTGGCGTGGGCCACTTGCCCAAAGGCGAGCGGGGCGCGCTGCGAAGCGCGACCAATTTCTGCTGCAACGCCCGATCGACCATCTCCCCTCGTCACTCTGAGGCCGTAGCGCCGAGCGCGTCAACCAGCAGCGGTGGTCAGCGCCGGCGCAGCATCCAGACGTGCTCGGCTGGCCAGCGCTGGGTTCGGGCGGTGGGCACGTGGAATTGGTCCTTGCTGCCGGGCGGCGCCGGCAGCTCGAGGTAGTCGAGCACCTCGAAGCCCGGTTCACGGAACAGCGCGAGCTCGCCTCCGATTACTCCAACCATCTTGGACCCAAGGCCTTCGACGTCGCGCTCGCGACGAATTGAAGCTAGCTAGCGCAAGCGAGCGACCAGCGTCGCCGACGCGTCCCCGCAGCGCGAGCGCCACGCCATCCCCCAACCGATCATCGTCACCTGCACCGTGCCGAACAGGATGAACGCGCCGACAGCGTCAGCGTCAGCGCCCCCGCGCCCAGTCGCAGCAGCGAGCGTTTGAGCTTGTCTGGCCTAGTACTTTCGCGATGTTCGCAACGCGAACGCAGATTTTGCGCGAGCGCATGAGTTGCGCGCGTCGAGAAGGTACTTTCGTGCAACAAATCGCAGGCGTTACGTACGTGATGTCCTACGATGCCACGCATTCCGCATGTCCAATGAGGTCGAGAAATTCAAATCCGACGACGCCGTCGTTCGCAAGTTCGCGGTGGCCACTGCTGCGTGGGGCGTCGTTGCCACGCTCGCGGGACTTTGGCTCGCGCTCATCCTGGTCAAGCCCGAGCTGACCTTCGGGCTACCCCAGTTGTCGTTCGGTCGACTGCGACCGCTGCATACCAACGCAGCCATCTTCGCCTTCGCTGGCAATGCGGTATTCGCGGCCGTCTACTATTCGAGTCAGCGCCTGCTCAGAGCGCGCATGTTCAGCGACGCGCTCAGTGCCTTCCACTTCTGGGGCTGGCAGGCGATCATCGTCGCCGCGGCTTTGACGCTGCCATTCGGCATCACGCAATCCAAAGAGTATGCGGAGCTGGAGTGGCCGATCGACATCGCGATCGCGGTGGTGTGGGTGGCCTTCGCGGTCAACTTCTTCGGCACCATCGCGCGCCGACGTGAACGGCACCTGTACGTCGCGATCTGGTTCTACATGGCGACGATCATCACGGTCGCCATCCTGCACATCGTGAACAACCTGGCGCTGCCGGTGAGCGCCACCAAGAGCTACTCGCTTTATGCGGGAGTTCAGGACGCGTTCATTCAGTGGTGGTACGGGCACAACGCCGTTGCGTTCTTCCTGACCACGCCGTTCCTGGGCTTGATGTATTACTTCCTGCCCAAGGCCGCGAATCGCCCGGTGTTTTCCTACCGACTGTCGATCCTGCATTTCTGGTCGATCGTCTTCCTCTACATCTGGGCAGGGCCGCACCACCTGCACTACACAGCGCTGCCGGAGTGGGCCTCGACGCTGGGCATGCTCTTCAGCCTGATGCTGTGGATGCCTTCGTGGGGCGGCATGATCAACGGCCTGCTCACCTTGCGCGGCGCCTGGAATCGCGTCGCCGAAGATCCGGTGCTCAAGTTCTTCGTGGTGGGCGTGACCTTTTACGGCATGGCGACGTTCGAGGGTCCCCTGCTTTCGATCAAGAGCGTCAACGCGCTGTCGCACTACACGGACTGGACGATCGCGCACGTGCACAGCGGCGCTCTGGGCTGGAACGGCTTCATGTCGTTCGGCATGCTTTACTGGCTCGCGCCGCGCATTTTCCAGACCAAGCTCTGGTCCAAGAAGCTGGCCGAGGCCCATTTCTGGTTCGGCACCGCCGGCATCCTCATCTACATCGTCGCCATCTACGCGGCGGGAGTCACTCAGGGCTTGATGTGGCGCGCCTTCGACGAAACGGGGCGCCTGGCGTATCCGGACTTCGTCGAGACCGTCGTGCGCATCATTCCCATGTACTGGGTGCGCGTCCTCGGCGGGTCCCTGTTCGTCGCGGGCATGGTCATGGGCCTGGTGAACATGCTCATGACCTGGCACGGCCGCCCCGCCAAATACGAAGAGGCTTCCGACGAGGCACCGGCGCTCGGCCCCTACACCGGCTTCACGCCCAAGCTCGTCATCCCGCGCTACAGCAGCATGACCGACACCGGTCACCAGTTCGTCTACTTCGTCAAGGCGCAGTGGCACCGGGTCTGGGAACGCAGTCCGTTCAAATTCGCGGTGTGGACCACCGTCGCCGTGATCGTCGCCTCTGCCCTGGAGATGATCCCGACGTTCCTGATTCGCTCGAACGTGCCGACCATTGCCTCGGTCAAGCCGTACACACCGCTCGAGCTCGTCGGCCGCGACATCTACGTGAGCGAAGGCTGCTACAACTGCCATTCGCAGATGATCCGGCCGATTCGAGCCGAGACCGAGCGCTATGGCGAGTACTCCAAGCCTGGCGAGTTCGTCTACGACCGCCCGTTTCAGTGGGGGTCACGCCGCATCGGCCCGGATCTTCAGCGTATCGGCGGCAAGTATCCCGACCTCTGGCACATCCGCCACATGGAGGACCCACGCTCGACGACGCCGCAATCGATCATGCCGGCGTACGCTTGGCTCGCCAAGAATGATCTCGACTTCGGCAGCGTGCAGAAGCGCGTCGACGCCATGGCGATGCTGGGCGTCCCCTACGGCGACGCGGTGCTGCACGGCGAACGCATGGCGCGCCAACAGGGCCAGGAGATTGCCGCGCGCATCGCCAGCCAGGGCGGCCCCAAGAACCTCGAAGGCAAGCAGATCATCGCGATGGTTGCCTACCTGCAGCGCCTGGGCACTGACATCACACATCGAGGTCCATGAACATGAAGCTCAGCGACGTCGTTTCTGCCATGCACATCAGCGTTTACGCCGAAATTCCACTGCTGATCTTCATGGGCGTGTTCATCGGCGTGTGCGTCTCCCTGTTTCGTCAGGGCAGCAAGCACGAGCAGATGGCCGAGCTGCCACTGCGCAGCGAGCACCCTTCGCGGAGTGAGCCATGACGGACGAGCTCAACGAACCAGGCGCCACCAGTCAAACGCACCCGCGCAGCGAAGATCCCCCGCCGGATCAACTGCTGGATCACGAGTACGACGGCATTCGCGAATACGACAACCCGCTGCCGCGTTGGTGGGTGTGGATCTTCGCCGGCAGCTTCTGGTTCTCGGTCGCCTACTTCCTGCACTATCACGTGTTCGGCAACGGGCTGTCGGTGGCAGCCGCCTACGAGGCCGACCTCAGCGCCGCGCGCGAGCAGGCCGCGAAGAGCAGCCTGAAGGAGCCCGTGAGCGAAGCGTCGCTCGGCAAGCTGATGGCGGACGCCGGCCTGATGAAGGATGCGCAAGCCCTCTTCAACTTGCGCTGCGTGGTTTGCCACGGCGACCGCGGCCAGGGCGTGATCGGGCCGAATTTGACCGACAACGCCTGGATTCACGAGAAGGGAACGCTGACGGGCATCTTCAACGTGGTCGATCAAGGCGTGCTCGCCAAGGGCATGCCGGCCTGGGGCAAACAGCTGTCGCCGCTCGAAGTGCGAAAGCTCGCTGCCTTCGTCGGCTCGCTGCGCGGCAAAGCGGTTGCGGGCAAGCCGCCCGAGGGTGAGCTGGTCGAGCACTACTGAGGAGCATGTCCGTCCCCAGATCCCCCGAGCGCGTCCTGCCGA
>DATDEV010000631.1:0-6521 GCA_036522995.1 Polyangiaceae bacterium | reverse complement strand
CCCCGGCGAAGCCGGCTTGGCCTCGACGGCAGCGAGCACACTGCCAAAATCAACCCCCACCCCGAGCAAGCCCAGCCGTACATCGCACTCCCTCCCGCCCGGGCGCAGCCCGTTCACCCCTCCCAGGCCGAAGGCCTGTTCACCCTTCCCCGCCGCAGGCGGTCCACCTTCTCCCGCCCCGCTCGCGCCGCAGGCGCGGCGTCCACCTCCACCTCTTCTCCGCTCCTCGACTTTAGCCGCCCAAATGGACCTGGCTTCGCCACAGCAGCCTTCTGCAATTCGGGCTGCACCGCGGCAGCCCCCCCTTCCTAGTCACCTTCGGCGCGTTCGCTAGTCTTTGAGGAGCGCTAGCAGGGCGAGCACCAGGAAGCCGAGGCCGATGCAGGCGGCGGCCAGCAGGGTGCGCGCCTTGCCGGCGGGCGCAACGCCGAGCGTAGCGTCGTCGAGCCCGGAACGCGCCAGGTGCCGCTCGATGCGCTGTTCGGCTTCGCGCACACGGCGCACGAACAGCCACAGCGTGAGCCCGAGCGCGAGCGCGGCGTAGCCGGCGGTCACCAGTCGCACGCGGCGAGCGCGGCGCGCTTCACGGGCGCGGGCGCTCGGCGCTCCATCGAGCAGCAACAGCTCTCGGGCGTCGAAGGTTTGCGCCGGCAGCTCGGGCGCCATCGACCAACCGACCGCCGCCGGGCTGGCCAGATCGGCTTGACTCGAAGTCACCACCCACAGCGGCGACTCGGGCAGCCCCGATGGCCAGGCGATCTCGCCGATCAGCCGACCGTCGGGCGCCGGCGCGAGCTGCACCCGGACACCCCGATAGCGCCGGTTTTCGTCGAAAAACGTCGCAAAAACCAGGCTGGCAGCCCCACCGCTCTCGAGCCGGAGCTGCTGCCCGGCGCGGCTGGCGCGAATCGCGCCCTGCACGACGTTCAGCTGCACGGCGAGCGTCCCGTCGCCGACGCCCGCCGCAAACGCTTTGACCGCAACTCGCACCTTGGCATCGCTCGGTCGCAACCGGAGTCGGGCGAGACCCTGCGCATCGGTCGTCAGCTCGG
This sequence comes from Polyangiaceae bacterium, assembly GCA_036522995.1. Classification (GTDB taxonomy): domain Bacteria; phylum Myxococcota_A; class Polyangia; order Polyangiales; family Polyangiaceae; genus PMG-095. The sequence goes on along the minus strand of DATDEV010000631.1, from coordinate 5,469 downwards.
CCCGCGCGGGCTCGGCGCCTTCGAGCTCGACCTCCAGCCGCGCGCCCTCGACGGCAGCCCCCGCTGTCTGCGCGCGGATCAGCAGCTCGTCATCGAGCGATGCCTGCGCAGTCACCAGCACGCCGCGTAGCGGCGCGACCGCAAGCTCGATACTGCCCGCATGGCGCCCAGTCTGAAAGCCGCCGCGACGGTCGGCGCTAGCGCGAAAGGCGCTCAGGCTGCCGAGCACCAGCCCTTTGGCGAAAGCTGGCTCGTCGACGCTGGCCGCGGGCTCTACCCAGAGCTCGAACGCCGAATCGATTGCGCGCGGCAGCCGCAAGACGACCTCCGCCATACCCAGCTCGTCACTGCGCGCGGTTGCGGTCGCCACGCGCTGCCCGCCCTGGATGGCGACCAGTCGCAGCGCGGTGTCGGGCAAAGCGACTTCGGCGATGCGATCGCGCTCGCCCAGCTCCACCCGCAGCCCCAGCTCGGTCTGACCCTGAGTCGGCCCGCCGTAGACGCGTGCACTGCGAACTGCCCGCTCGCCGCCGGACACGACACCCAGCACCACGACCAACACCGCCGACAGGGGCGCCACGAACAGAAGCAATCTGGCCCAGGAGAGCGGCGGCACACCCCGAGATTAGAACGTTTTGCCCGGGCCTGGGGGCGGCGTGGCCGGCCGACGGGGCGCAGTTTGCCACCCCCCACCAGGTTGATTTAGGCTCCGCCGCCCCATGGCCGAGACCAAGAAGAAAAGGAAGACCAAGCGCGAGCGCAAAGAGCGCCGCTTCATCCCCGAGCAGACCTACTCGTCGAGCTCGGCCGTCGCGGTCGGCATGCTGGGCGCGCTGGCAGCGGGCGCTGGCGTTTGGGGCCAATGGATCAGCGAGACACCACACGGCTACGCCCCGTTCCTGTTCGGCGGTGGCGCCGTCGCGCTGGGTGCTGCGCTGTGGTTCGGCGACGCCGGCGCGGTGCCGGTGCGCATCGGCGACGCAGGCATCGCGCTCGAGCGCGGCAGCGACCTGAGCCGCTTGGCGTGGTGCGATCTCGAAACCGTCGAGGTCGTGGGCAAGCAGCTATTCGCGCGCAGCAAGAGCCTGACCTTCGCCATTCCGATCGCGGCGCACCCCAAGGCCGTCGCCTGGATCCTGGCCGAAGCCACCAAGCGCGTGCCCGACGTGATGAACGTGAAGCAGAGTGAGCTCAAGGGCTTGCCCGAGCCGAAGGATCTCGACGGTGAGCTTGTCACGCTCGAGGGCGTGCAGGTCGCGGGTCGGCACTGCGCGGCGTCGGACAAGGCCATCGCTTTCGAACGCGATGCACGCCTGTGCCCGAATTGCGCCCAGGTGTATCTCAAGGACAAAGTGCCGAAGAAATGCGTTACCTGCGAGCGTGACCTGGGCGCTTCGGCGATCGAGCTCTAGGCGTGGGCGTCAGTCCAGCCTGAGCAGCGCGACCTCGACCACGGGCCTCGTGCCCGACAGATCTTCGAGCTTGCGGCGCACGGCGCGGCGCACGAGCTCACCGAGCTCCAGACCACGACCTTCGCGGAACTGCTCGACCGCACGCGCGGCCTCGAGCGCCAGACTGCGCAGCGCGTGCTCGTCGCCATCGACGTGCGGGACTCCGCGCGTCCTGAGCTGTGGTTGCCCGAGCAGCCGCCTACCGTCGTAGACCAGCGCCACGTGAGCGATGCCCGAGCGCGCCAGCTCCTGACGCCGCTGCAGGTTGTCGTGGGACAGCGGTTCGCCACCCACCGCTATCGGAATACGTCCGTGGCGCACCTCGTCGACGCGCGCGACGTGCTCACCGTCGAAGCTGACCACGCTGCCGTTCTCGACCACCATGGTTTCGGCGACGCCCAGCGAGCGCCCGAGCTCGGCGTGGCGCAAGAGGTGATGCAGCGTGCCGTGCACGGGCATGAAGCAGCGCGGCCGAACTAGCTCCAGCATGCGCTTTTGCTCGGAACGCCCGGCATGACCGCTGGTGTGCACGCCCGGCTCGGTGATGCGCGTGTGTACCGTCAAGCCGCGCCGATGCAGCGCATTGATCATGGCGATCACCGGCCGATCGTTGCCGGGAATCACGCGGCTCGACAGGATGGCGGTGTCTCCTGCCTCCAGCGTGAGCAGCGGATGCACGCCGTCCGCCAGCCGACGCATGGCCGAAAGTCGCTCGGCCTGCGTTCCGCCGGCCAGGATCAGCACACGCTCCCGCTTCATTTCGCGCAGCTCGTCCGGTGACACCAGCAGGTCGCTGAGCCAGTGGAGGCGACCGATCTCCTTGGCGATCGTGACCTGCGCGTCCAGGCTGCGCCCCAGCAGGCACAGCTTGCGCCCGGAGCGCCGCGCGATCTCGCCCAGCAGGATGAGCCGCTGGATGTTGCTGGCAAACAACGCCACCACCACGCGCCCCGGCGCAGCCTGTACCAGGCGTTCGAGCACCGACGCGACGCTGCGTTCGGAGCCCTGGCGTTCCGGCACGTCGATGTTCGTGCTGTCACTCAGCAAAAGGCCCACGCCCTCGTCGCCGAGCTCGCGCAGGCGCTGCTCGTCCGTTGGCTCCCCGTCCGGCGGATCCGGATCGAAGTTGAAGTCGCCGCTATGCAGCACGACGCCAGCTGACGTCCGAATGCACAGCGCGCTCGCCTCCACGATCGAGTGGGCCACCCGAATCGGCTCGATCTCGAACGGCCCCACGCTGTAGCTCTGGCGAGGCTCCGCCTTGCGAAAGTCCAGCTCGCTCGGCCCAAAACCGTGCTCCAAGAGCCGCTTGCGCGCCATGCCCAGGGCGTGAGGCGGCCCCCACACCGGCAGCTCCAGCTCCGCCAGCAGGTAGGGCAACGCCCCGATGTGGTCCTCGTGACCATGCGTCAAAAACACCCCACACAGCCGCTCGCGCTGCTGCAGCAGGTAGTCGAAGTCGGGGTGAATGACGTCGACGCCCAGGTCGTCCTCCGGGAAGGCGGCGCCGCAGTCGACGATCACGGCCTGCCCGCGATCTTCGATCACCAGGCAGTTCATGCCGATCTCCCCGAGCCCGCCCAGGGGCACGAGGCGCACGGAGTTTTCGCTGCTCGGAATCAAGCGGGCTCACTCGACGTTTAGCACCTCTTTGCAGGCAGCGGGCGCTGGTGTTACGGCTGCCTGGTGAGCCAAGCTCGAAGCGTCACTCCCGAAGAAGCCCAGGAGCTGTTGCAGCAGGGCTACGTGTACGTCGATGTCCGTAGCGAGCCAGAGTTCGAAGCCGGCCATGTCCCCGGCGCTTTCAACGTACCGCTGCTGCATCGAGGTCCCGCCGGCATGACCCCCAATCCCGAGTTCCTGTCGGTGATGCAGCAAGCGTTCGCCAAGGACGAAAAGCTCGTGGTCGGCTGTAAGATGGGCGGTCGATCGAAAAAGGCCGTCGAGCAGCTGCAGCAAGCCGGCTACGGCGAGCTGGTCGAGATGTCAGCGGGTTGGGACGGCTCGCGCGACGCCTTCGGCCGCGTCACTCCAGGTTGGAGCAAGCAGGGCCTCCCGGTCGAGCCGGGCAATCCTGCCGGGCAGGCCTACGCCGACGTGAAGCAGCGTTCACCCAAGCCGGGCTGAGCCGGGCCCGGCTACTACCTGGCGCGCTGGTAGTCGGCGGCGGCCTTGTCGATGACCGCGTAGTCGCGCGCGGCGCGCTCGGCCTCGGCGTCGAGCAGCGGCGTGAACTGCGTGAGGCCCCAAATGCCGTTCTCTCGCCGTCGCATCGGGTAGCGCGTGCCGTGCACCGTTTCGACCGTCGCCCGCTCACCGGCGATTTCGACCTTCTTTACGCCAGACAGATCACGTCGCAGCCGCGCGATCCAGCCCTGGCGCTTGGCGTAGAGCGCAAACACGTCGGCGCCGTCCACCGCATTGGCCTCGGCTTCGTACTCGCGCGAAAGCCGGCTGCGCTCGGGCTCCGGATAGGCCGCCAGCACTCGCTCCCGTGCCTTCTTGCGATAGTCGCGAATGGTGTAGGCCGCGTGCTGCGCGCGCGTTTCGGTGTAAGCGAAGAAGTCTTCCGGGCGCCCGCGATTGACCGCGATCACCACCCGCAGGTACGCCCCTTCGGGGCTGCGGTCGCTCGGAAAGGTGGCGTAGGCGTAGACCACGCGCCCCCCCACCAGCGCGCCCAGGGCGAGCAGCACCAGCAGCAGTAGGCGCTTTTTGGGTGCGCGCTGGGCTTCGGCGGCGATAGCGAGCGGCTTCACGGCAGGGCCCTCGCCTAGCACGGTTTCGCCGTAACTCCGCGCCCCCCGCTGGTTTTTCGCGCCGCAAGTGCTGCTGCGCGCTTCAAAGACGGGGCTTTCGATGATAACTCGGGCAGCGGTGCTCGAAGCAAAGCGCGTAGCGGTCGTGATCCCCGCCTACTGTGAGGCGCGCCTGATCGGCCGCACGCTGCGCGAGCTGCCGGGCTTCGTCGACGCGGTCTACGTGGTCGACGATTGCAGCAGCGACGCCACCGCCAGCCAGGCCCGAGCCTGCAGCGACAACCGGCTGCGCGTGCTGCGCCACGAGACCAATCAGGGCGTCGGCGCGACTATCGTCACCGGTTATCGGGCCGCGCTGCGCGAGCACGCCGACGTCGTAGCCGTGATGGCCGGCGACGCGCAGATGCACCCCGACGATCTCGAAGCGGTAGTCAGGCCGGTGGCGGCCGGCCGCGCCGACTACGTCAAAGGCAATCGATTCGCCTCCGAGCTACGGCGCAACATGCCCTGGAGCCGCCGCGTAGCAGGCAAACTGCTATCGGCGCTCACTCGCTGGGCCAGCGGCCTGCAGGTCGACGACTGCCAATGCGGTTACACCGCCATCGGCAAGCACGCGCTGCACGCCCTACCGCTCGACGAGCTGTGGCCCCGCTTCGGTTACCCCAACGACCTGCTGCTGCTGCTGGCGCAGCACGGACTGCGAGTGGACGAAGTAACGGTGCGGCCCGTCTATGCCGACGAGCGCAGCGGCATCAGGCCCTGGCACGCGCTGCTGATCGTGGGCCTCATCCTGCGCCGACTACTGCTCGGCCGAACCGCGCCCAAACCGCGCGCCGCACTGGCAGACGTCGGCGAGGGCTAACCAGCTCGTGCGGGCTGCCGAGCTGCAGCCTAACTCGCAGAAACTTCCGTAGCGGAACCAGGCCACACCGTGAGGCAGGCCTCGGGCTGCCTCCATCCTGACCGCTCGTGGCGAGCACCTGCGAGATTTTTTCACAGGAAGGGCAGAAGGACAGAAGGGAGAGAGGGGGCGCCACGGCAGGCGCACGATTGCGTCGATCTTTACGTCACCGGTGCCAGCGATCTGTACGGAGCGCGCAATGCAACGCAGAGCCTCATCGGCTTGGCGCCCCAAACCTTCTGTCCTTCTGATCTTCCTGTAAAAAAATCAGGGAACGCTTGGACGTGCCGCAGTTGCTGCTCGAAGTCGCGTCAGCGGGCGCGCGGCACCAGCGCGCCGGGCGCGCGGTAGAGCTCGG
>DATDEV010000630.1:0-7726 GCA_036522995.1 Polyangiaceae bacterium | reverse complement strand
CTACCTGATCATGCTCGCCGAAACGACCGGCCAGGCCGACGCTGCCGTGTGCCAGGCAGCCCGCGACCGGCTGCACCAGCTGGCTAGCTATGCGGCGCTGCTCGCCGACATCGCACCCCACCGATGATTCGCGCTCGAGGGCGACAGGTGCTGAGCGGCGTCGATTTCACGGGAGGCAGCATCCAGGCGGGCCAGCGCCGCCGCTCATTTGAGCGGCATACCCCGGCAACCGAAGATGATGTCCACCTTGTTCTCCGTCGCATCCTTGACGCGTTGGCAAGCGCTTCCGTAAAGCTCGAGGCCCAAGTAGGCGTCGCTCGTGTATGCCCAGCCTTCGCTTTTGGCGGGGTCCTGCTCGACGCGTTCGCCGTTGATCTTGACCGCGATATTGTCGGGGGCCGGGGGGCGCCCTTCGAGCTCGAACACGCAGCTTGCCACTTGCCCCGTCACCGCCTCGAGCGCGCTCGTCAGCTCCTGTTGGCTGTAGGCCTGATAAAATTTATCAGCGACGGGGTTATCGCTGCGCGCCGTGCCGCCCGCGTCGGCCATCTGATTCAAGATCGGGAACTTGCCCTTGTCAGCCACCGGATCCAAAACACCGATCACGTACGTGGGAAAGCCGGCCGCCAGCGCCGCCGCGATGGCCGAGGTCGCGTGAGCTTCGGCGGCGTCCCCACTCGGACACGACGGATCGCCATCGGTAGCCAGCACGATGAACTGATTGGTGGCGCCGCGGGACTGCAGGTAGGCCGTGGCCGACAAGATCGCGTCTCCGGTCGGAGTACCGTTGCCGAGCGCCTGCGTCGTCGCGATGATGCCATTGACCTTGGTGGCATTGCCGGCCGCGATCTCGGCCGGTATCGCGGCGGTCACGGAGCTGGCCGTGCACTCCGACCCCTCGCCTTCCGGGAACAGCTTCAGGCCCCACGAGACCGACCCATTGGTGGCCGTGATCACGTCCAAAAGCGCCGGCACCACCGCGTCCCAGCGCGTGGCGTCGTTGGGCGGCACCGTGTGCTCGATCATCGACTTCGAGCGATCGAGCACCAGCAGCACGTCCGCCGGCTTGCTGGCGAGGACGAAGCTCTGCTGGGCGCATTCGCCGTGAGCGACCTCCGGCGTGCCTCCGGTATTGGTCACGTCCCCGAGCGCAAGGCTGCCCCCCGCGGGTGTCATGAGCGAGCCGCCTGCCCCCGGCGCAGCCCTGCCGCCCGAGCCGCCAGCTTTGCCGCTGCCGACCCCTTCACGGTCCATGTTCGCTGAACAACCGAGTAGCCATGCCAGCGTGACCAGGCAACCTATGACTGAGACAAGCTTCATGACCCGACCTCGCTAGCTAGGGATGTGGCGCCACCACGTAATGCTCCCACCCGCAGGATCGATCATCGTGACCCGCCAACCAGAACAGACCGGCCGAGTGATCGATCGGGGCGCCTTCCGGAATGAAGAGCATGTCCTCCTGGCACAGACTCCCCTTGATCGGCTTGGGTGTGAGCTGCGCCGGAGGCTGCGCAGCGGCAACCGTCGATGAGGAGCCCGAGTCTCCTGGAGCCAGCCGCGGCGGCGGCAGCAGCAGCGCCACGGCCGGAGGCTCGTCCGCCGGCAAATCGACCAGCTCGAGCGGAGGATCGGTCGCGGGCAGCGCCGGTCATGCTGGCGGCGGCAGCAGCGGCAGCAGCGGCAGCGGCGGCAGCGGCGGGCGCGCGGGAAGTGGCGGCAGCGCTGGCAGTGGCGGCAGGGGTGGCAGTGGCGGCAGTGGCGGCAGCGCAGGGCAGCCACCAGGCCCGGTCAGCACCGACCTTCCCTTCACGGAGGACTTCGAAGACGGTGAAGCGAACGGATTCTTACCCTGGAACGAGGATCTCGCGGCGGGCCCGTGGCAGGTATTGGCCGACGGCGCAGGCAAGATCTACCAGCCGCAAGCACCCGTGGCCGAGCTCGAGTTTGCAGTCGGAGGCAGCACCAGTTGGACCGATGTCGCGCTCAAGGTCAAGGTTCGCCTCGCTGACGACCAGTCCGCGGTTCAGCTCCTGCTGCGCATGAAGGACCCGAAGACGTACCTGGTCGTCGAGATGGCCGAAGGTAAGTACAAGCTGCGTGCGCGCGCCGACGGCTCCACCCAGGACCTCGTCGCTCCCTCACCCAAGCCGGTCATCGTCGCCGGCACCTGGTACACGGTCGGCGTCGCTGCCAAGGGCAGCGCGGTCACGCTCACGCTCGACGACGCGGTGATCGGCACGGCCAGCGCGCCCGCCGCAATCAGCAATGGTGGCATCGCCGTCGGCGTCGCCGAGGGCAGCGCCGCGTTCGACGACGTCCTGGTCGTCGCGGCGCCCTGAGCCGCTGGCCATCGCCGAGCCAGGTGGCGTTAGCCGTTGCTGCCGGCGCTGGCGCCACTCGCGCTGCGCAGGCGTTCCCACAGCGCGCTCAAACCAGCGATGAAGAGCGGGCGGTCGTGCTCCTGTGCTTCGGGCGCAGCGGGGTCGAAAGGCAGCTGTGCCGGGTCGATCACCTCCAGAATCGCCAACTCTTCTGGCGTGGGTGAAGGGTGCAGACGCAGCCTCCCGGCGTGGCTCACGGCATGTTCGTCGAGCTGCCTCACCAGACCCTGTGTGTCATCCATGCCGTCGATGCCCAGGTGCTCGGCGATCAGGCTGCGGCGGGCGGCAGCGATCGAACGGCCCAGCTCGTCGCTGGCATCTTGGGTCTCGACGGTGAGGTTGAGCTCCGTATCGAGGTAAGTGCTGCGATTGGTCAGGTTGGCAGAGCCCACCGTCATGAACCGGTCGTCCACGATCAGCAGCTTGGAATGAATGTACGTGGCGTATTCGGGTTCCTCGGAAGCGTCCGTTTCCGGGATCGAATAGTAGATGCCGAGTCGGTGCTGGCTAGCCTGGGCTGCCGCTCTCAGCTGTTTGATCACGTTGGCCTGAGCCAGCCCGACCGCCAGCTCCTCCTTCATGGTTTCGGCGTGCTTATTCAACACCAACACCACGTCGAGGCCTGCTTCCGACGGTTCGCGCAGGCGCTGTATTAGCGCTTCTGCGATCTCCTTCGACGAGAAATACTGAGTCTCGATGTAAATGGAGCTACGGGCCGCGCCTATTGCGTCGACCGTGAGCCAGAAGACTTCCCGGCAATCGAGCTTGCCGTCCGGAGCTCCCTTCGTGTCGATGCGGCTCAGCGCGACTCGCCGCGCCGCAAACGGCACCGAGTTGGTTAGGGCGAAGCCCTCGAACGAATTGACCGCGCTCGGCAGCGCGAGAGGGTCCCCGCCCGCGGCATGCCAGCGTGCGCTGAACAGCTCCGTCAGTTTGCCTGCCGCTTCGGCTCCCAGCATGTACGTCTGGACGTCGTGAAAAGGGCGATGGGGAGCGCCGCGGCTGACTCGCAGCGGATTGGGCACCTTGTGATGCCGGTCGTCCCAGCGGTGGTCGCACAGGTCGAGACCACCCAAAAATGCCAGTTGGCCATCGATGACAACGAACTTTTGATGGTGCGAACCGCCTGGCGCGTGCTGATCGTCGAACAGGAACTGCAGCCGCGGGCTGCTCAGCCACTTGAAGCGCAACTCTTGCATCCATTCGCGCTCCAGCGCGAAGACGGCGTGAAAGTCCCAAGCCAGCACGTAGATGTGCAGCTCCGGATTGCGTTCACACAGCGCGTCCAGATACTTCAGCAAGGTCACCGGCAGAGTCGCAGAGCGCGCTTCCTCTCCGCGCAACAAGCAGGCGTCCGTGTCGAATTGCCACCCCGCCAGCAGCAGGTAGCGCTGGGCGCGCTGCCCCGCTGCGTAAAAGGCCCGATAGTAGTCGTCGCCGTCCACCAGGATGCCGGCGCGCTCGACCGCCGCTTCACACCAAGTATTCCTCGTTGGCTGGACGATGCGCTGCATAGCTCCTCATATCAAGGCAGGTCGAGCTCCGCCACTAGCGGCAAATGGTCGGAGGCGACGCGAGCCAACCCGGCCGCGATCACCCCACAGCTGCGAACGCCGACCGAGCGGCTCACGAACATGTGGTCGATCCGCCAAAACGGCAGTCGAGACGGCCAGGTGGCGCGCCGTGGCGCAGCGCCCCACTGTACGTCGCGCAGATCACGGCTTAGCTTCCGATACACTGCCGAGAGCGGGGAGGAATTGAAGTCCCCGCATACGACCAGCGGCACATCGGTCCCCGCTTGTACCATCCATTCGGCCCCCAACAGCGCCCGAACCTGCGCCGACCGCTCCCGAAAGCTCACGCTCAGGTGAGTGTTCATCAACTGCAGCTCGAAATTCTCGGCCACTACCTTCAACCATTGCACGGCCCGCGCCTCGTCTCGGCGTCGCGGCAGAAACCCTTCTGCGATCAATTGCAAAGAGTAGGGCGTGAGCACCGCATTGCCGAAATGCCCGCGACGACCATCGCGGGTGAACGTGAAATGACAGCGCATCTTCAGTCGCTCTGCCAGGCTCTCGATGGCCGAAGGCTCGGCTTGGGAGCCCCGACCGAAGTCGACCTCCTGCAGGGCAACGATGCTCGCGCCAGCGCTCTCGATCACGCGCGCCACTCGTTCCGGGTCGTAAACGCGGTCGGTGCCCACGAAGCTATGCACGTTGTATGTCATCACGCGAGCAACAGGCCTCGGCCGAAGCGTCACGGGAAGCTCCATGGCTGAGTCGGACAGCGAGCTGCCCGAGCTCGGGTCGAGAGAGCTGGTCACGCTGGTCGCGCGGCTACTGCTGGGGTTTGCCATCTTATTGGGCATCGTCGGGATGGTTGGCTACCTGGTAAGGCGACCGACCGAACAGCTCGCTCGGTATTTCGTGGACAGCTACGGCGTTTGGGGACTGGCGTTTGGCACTCTACTCGCGGACGGCCTGCACTTCCCGATCCCTCCGCAGTTCTACCTGCTGACCGTGGTCGCATCGGGCGCGCCGCCATGGCGCGGACTGCTAGCGATCATTTCTGCCTCGGTCTTGGCCGGCGGTGTCGGCTACTACCTCAGCCAGCTGGCGTCGCATGCCACCTGGCTGTCCGCCAAGGTACGCGGCCCACGTAGGCTGTTCGAAAGCGCGTTTCGCCGCTACGGCTATCGCGCAGCGCTGGTAGGCAGTCTCTTGCCGATTCCCTACTCCGTGCTCTGCTACCTGGCTGGCCTCAACGGCCTGCCGCGCCGGTTCCTGGCGATTCTGGCGCTATGCCGCGTGCCCAAGCTCGTCGCCTTCTACTACCTCATCCGGCTCGGCTGGGCCTGAGCGCGCCCAACGAACCTGGTGACTCCCTATGAGAGCCGTACCAGGTCGAGCAGACCACGCAGCGGCAGCTCGACCCAATTCGGCCGGTTATTGAGCTCGTACAGCAGCTCGTACAGCGCCTTCTCGACCAAATGCAGCTCGAACGACGTGCGCATGTCCACCTGCTCGGCCGGCAAAAAGCCGCTCGGAGTAGCGGCCGCTAGGTAACTGTCCAGAAACGCCCGCGCGGCCAGGCCGTAGAAATGGCGCGCCCACGGCTCGAGCTCCGCGCGATCCTCCGGTCGTGTTTGTGCGCCCGGCAACTGCATCGAAACCACGCCAAACGCCGCATAGTGCAGCGAGCGCACCATACTGGCAACGTCCGCCATCGGCGAACGCAGACGGCGTCGCTCGTTCGGGCTGCGCCCCGGCTCACCCTCGAAATCGATGATGAAGAAGTCGCTCCCGGTATAGAGCACCTGCCCCAGATGATAGTCACCGTGCACGCGCATGCGCTGACCCAGCAGCGGCCTTTGCAGCGCAGCGTCGATAATCCGGCGCAGCAGCGCGCGCCTTTCGAAGAGAGCGCTCGCCATGTCTCGCGCGGCTTCGCTCAGATGCGCATGCTTCAAGGCGTCGAGCGCTCGGGCGCTCAGGTTGCGCACCGATTGGTAGTATCCGCGACTACTCAAGGCAGTGAAGGGCTTGGGCGCAGCCGGCCCCTCGCTGAAGCTGGCAAACAGCGCCGCGTGTAGCTCAGCGGTGCGACGCCCAAGCAGCTGAGCAAGGGGCAAGAAGTCGAGCAGGGCCCCGCCGGCTGGGCCCGGCTGGAACAGGTCGCTCGCTAGCTCGGGCGGCGGCGCCCCGCGCTGCTCTGCCAGTACCTGTTCGTAGAACCGTTGTGCGAGGTCGATCGTCAGCTGCCAGGCGTCGCCTTCGTTCGACACGAAGCTCTCGCTCATCCACAGCGTGGCGCTCTCGCCCGCCGCTTCGGCGTCCACCCGCGCCAGAAAGCTGGGCACGTTCGCCTTGCGCGACCCAGCCTGCAGCGCGCTCAGAATGTCGACTTCCAAGCTACCGCCCGGCTCCAGCTTGCGCACCAGCTTGCCCACCTGCTGCTGGCCGAACACGAAAGAGGTGTTGCTCTGTTCGGTGCCGAGGGGCTTGGCCGTGTCGAGGAGAACGACCGCGCCGCCGTGCCGTTTACCCCGTAGCGTGATGGACTTGCCCACCAGCTGCTGCTCTTCGAAAGCGATGGCTTGCAGCGCGGTAGCGGTTTCCGGCAGCAACGACGCGTCGCAAAGCCAGCTCGCCTCGGCCTGGCCGAGCCGCAGCAGGGCCGCGTCCGGCCGCAGCTCGCTCTGCACGATGCGCAGCGGTAGGACGTAAGTCTCGGCTTCGCCCTCGACGAACACGATTTGCACGAACGCCAAGTGTAGTTTCGCCCTGGTGTCGCTGCTGGGTAGGCCGACGACGTCGAGCAGGCGTGCCCGCTCGACCGCGCGTGCCTTGCTGCGAAACCAGCGTTGGGCCGGCACATGCGTCACGAGCACTTGCTCCAGCGGCGAGCCGGGCGAGAAGAGCTCCTGCCATTCGCCGTCGTAGGACAAAGGACTGGCAGCCGGTAGCGGCGGCAGCAGGGACGTAGAGCGCTGGCGCTCGAGCGGCCGCGATAGCGATAGCCATAGCCCGTCGTGACCTCCGAGCGTGAGGCGATACGGCGAGCTATCGATGGCAGGGAAGGCCCCGTTGCCGACCAGCTCGACCGGTACGACGCCCGCGAATTCGGCGAGCTCGAGCTCGACCCATTGCGGAAAGCGCGACAGGTTGGCCACCACCAGCACCACCTGCTCCTCGTGCCGCCGCAAGAACGCCAGCACCTTGCGATTCTCGGGCGCCAGCATCTGCAGCGCCCCACGACCGAATGCCTGATGCTGCTTGCGCAGCGCAATCATGCGCTTGGTCCACCACAAGAGCGAGCTAGGATTGCTCTCCTGCACCTCTACGTTGACGGTCTCGAAGCTATACTCGGGATCGAGAATAGTCGGCAAAATTAGCCGTTGCGGGTTGGCGCGCGAAAATCCGCCGTTGCGATCGGGGCTCCACTGCATTGGCGTGCGAACACCGTCGCGGTCGCCCAGGTAGGGATTGTCCCCCATGCCGATCTCGTCGCCGTAATAGAGAACCGGTGTACCGGGCAAGGACAGCAGCAGGCGATTCATCAGCTCGATGCGGCGCCGATCATTCTCGAGCAGCGGCGCCAAGCGACGCCGAATGCCGAGGTTGATGCGCGTGCGCCTATCCGCAGCATAGCGCTCGACCATGTAGTCGCGCTCTTCGTCCGTTACCATTTCCAATGTGAGCTCGTCGTGGTTGCGTAGGAAGAGCGCCCACTGGCAGCTGCTCGGAATGGCCGGGGTCTGTTCCAGGATGTCGCTGATGGGGTAGCTGTCCTCCATGCGTAGCGCCATGAACAAGCGCGGCATGATCGGAAAGTGGAAGGCCATG
>DATDEV010000629.1:0-10494 GCA_036522995.1 Polyangiaceae bacterium | reverse complement strand
CGGCAGCCGAGAGCGCGTTCGCGACTGCAGCCGGGACCTAGCGTCGCTGTCTACTTCTTCGCGGGCGGCGCGCTCTGCGCGCTGATCTTGGTGGCGCTGATGTTGGTGGCGTAGAAGGGCTTGGGGCTGCCCATGCCCTGCTCCTTCATCGCCTTTTTGACCTCGGGCATCGTGGTAATCTGGCGCAGCAGATCGGTCGACTTCGCGATGTAGTGCACGATCACGCGCTGGTCGACGAGCGAATGGTGGATGCCGTAGCCGATGATGCCGGATGCGCTGCGCACTTCGCCGTTCTTGTCGAAGGTCTCGCGCCAGGCTTTGTAGTCCTTGGGCTTGAAGCGGAGAAACACGCTGTAAGTCTTCTCCGTCGGCCACGGGCTGGGCGTCTGGTAGCCGTCGTCCTGCGCGACGAAGAACTCGCTGGCCTTGGCGAACACGCTGTCTTTCTTGGCTTTTTCGGCTTCGACGAAGGCGCTCAGCTTGTCGCCCGACTTGCCCATGAGGTGAGCAATCACGGTGTCTGCTTGGTCTTGCCCTTGCGAGACCACGTAAGCGATGACGCTCGCCTTTTCCAGATCTGCGTGGAGCGCGTCGAGGCTGGCAGTGAATGCCTTGGTGTCTTTGATCTTCAGCAAAGCGAAGACGCTGAAGTTGGCATCGGTCGCCACCGCGGGCTTCGGTTCGGCAGGGGGCGGCGGCTGCTCTTGCGCGGCAGCGGGCGGCGGCGCGGGCGCAGGCTCAGGCGGCGGAGGCGGCTCTGCAGCGGGCAGCGGCGCTGGCTCGGGTGGTTCAGCAGCGGGTTGCGAGCCGCCGCAACCTGATGCGACTAACAGTAGAAGTATGACGGTTAGGCTTCGCATAGGGGCGGCAATAAAGCTCCGTTGGCTCTCGGATGCAACCGCCAAGCGGTGATGACAGAGGCATGCATAAGCGGCGCCGCTGCCGGCCTGCCACCGCGTGTCCGATGAACAGGCTCACTACACACGGGCGATTTGCGAGAAGTCCTATCGTGACAACCGTCGACGAACACGAATTCTGACAGGCCCTTATCAGTAAGGCCCCACTCACCAATGGCTGCTGAGCGAGTGTAGCTTTCGAGAAATTTCTCTTGCAGATAGGCGTCCAGGAGAGTCGAATGCGCGGCAATGCGCTGTAAGACCGCTTTTTTGCTCGCATCCCTGCCCCTGCTGCTCGCCGAATCAGCAGCTGCCGACTGGCGCTTGCACCTCACGGGGGCGGGCGCCAAGGCCGTGAGGGGATATCAGCAAGACGAATTCGGGTTTGGTGCGTACGGAGCAGCAGCTCTCGAGTACGCCATCATTCCCGAGCTCGGCGTTCAGGCCGAGCTGGCCGGAACATGGCTGACGCAGGGCGACCCCTCGCCTCTCGGCTTCCCATCGGACTGGAGCTGGGCGAGCACGCTGTTCGTGGGCGCCCGTGCCCGTCCGTTCGCGAGCACCTATGACGGCTCGGCCGTGGCATCAGCTGCAGGGCTTTGGGTTTCAGCGGCCGGTGGCGGCGCGCTCACCGGGGAACTGGTGCGCGGCGGCTTCGACGGCCAGCTCGGCTGGGATTTGCTCTTCAACAAAGGTCGTCTCGGTATCGGGCCGATGCTGGGGTATCTGCACGTGTTCGAGAGCGACGAAGCGGCGCGTCCCACCGACGCCAGCGTGCTGTTCATCGGCGTGCACATGGAGCTGTTTGCCGACCGCGACGAAGACAAGCCCGCCGATGACGACCGCGACCGCGACGGCATCAAGAACGTGGACGATGCTTGCCCCGACTCGCCCGAGGATGTCGACGGGTTTCAGGACCAGGATGGTTGTCCCGACAACGATAACGATCGCGACGGCCTCAACGACCCCGTCGACAAGTGTCCGATGGACCCCGAGGACCTCGACAACTATCAGGACGAGGACGGCTGCCCCGACCCGGACAACGATTCCGACGGGATTTTGGACCGGGAAGATGTCTGCCCCAACGAGAAGGAAACCGTCAACGGTTACGCCGATAGCGACGGCTGCCCCGACGCCGAGCAGATCCGCGTCGTTGGCGAGAGCATCGTGCTCGACGAGCAGATCCTATTCGAGACCAATCAAGCCGTGATTCGCCCCGAAAGTAACAAGCTGCTCGAGCGCCTGGCCAAGCTCATCAACGAGCATCCCGAGTACAGCAAGATCAGCGTCGACGGCCACACCGACGAACGCGGCTCGGAGGAGCTGAACCAGCGCCTGAGCGAAGAGCGCGCGAAGTCGGTCATGGACGCTCTGGTAGCGCAGGGCGTCGCGAAGGATCGTCTCTCCTCACGTGGCTTTGGTGCCTCGAAGCCGCGCATCAAGAGCAGCGACCCGCTCGCGTACACGATCAACCGCCGCGTCGAATTCCACGTCACGCGCCACGGGGTGACCCATGGTGAGGAGTCGAAGTCCAATTCGCCTCCGCCAGCGACCACGCCACCACCCGCTCCCCCTGCCGGGGAGGTGAAGCCATGAAAAAGTCAGCCTTGTTTTGCTTGCTGGCTGCCACGTTTGCCTCGCAGTCGCTCGTGAGCTGCACCGAAGTCGGCATCGTTGGTGGTCGCTGCGGTCAGCAGCAGGTGGTGCTCGAGGGCTCGTGCCTCGAAGAGTGCCCGGAAGAGCTCACCGCCTGCGACCAGCAGTGCGTGGATCTCAGCGACAACGAAGACCACTGCGGCAGCTGCGGTAACGCCTGCGGCGCGCAGGAGTCGTGCCAGGCCGGCGAGTGCGTTTTTACCGGGAGCGGCGGCAGCGCCGGAGCCGGTGGGAGCAGCGGAACGGCCGGGAGCGCCGGCGAGGGCGGCAGCGAAGCTGGTGGCGCTGGCGAAGGCCAGGGTGGCGCGGGTCAGGGCAACGGTGGCTCCGCAGGCGCGGCAGGTTCCTCTGCAGGCCAGGGCCAAGGCGGCGCGATGCCGCCCGTTTGCGGGCCTCCGTTCAACACGCCCGACAAGTGCGGCAGCTGCGACGTGCAATGCCCCGGTACGGAGGTTTGCTCTCCTGTAGGCGGCGGCTACGAGTGCGTGCCGGCATGCGAGCCAGCGGCGGACCTGTGCGAGGGGGCTTGCACCGATACGGAGGTCGATCCGGATAACTGCGGTGAGTGCGGCACCGTTTGCGAGAGCGGCTACTGCTACATGGGGGAGTGCGTCGGTGGCCACTACGGCCACGTGGTGCTCATGTGCATCGACTACACAGAGACCGCGCGCTCGTCACCGACCCAGTGGCTGCTCGGCAATTCGGTCTTCTTGCCTGCCAATCGCGTGGCGCGTGTGCTGGCCTTCGACGGCTTCACGCCGGCCGCCCTGCGCGACAACGTGGACCTCACGCTCTCCTGGGCTGCGGGCGAGGTGGGCCAGCTTTACGAGCTGACGCACGAGGACAATGCAGACGACCTTGCGGGGCTGCTCAAGGTCGAGAACTTCGACACCCTGCTGGTTTACTCCCAGCCAGATGCGGTCGGCACAGAGCTCGCCGATCTCGGCGCCAGCTTGGAGGTGCCCATCAGCACTTTCGTCGATGAGGGAGGCGCTGTCGTCGTCCTGAGCGGCGGTGAAATGGAGGACTTCATCGTGGCAGCCGACTTGCTCGACGTGACCGGCGAGACGGCACTCACGAATGTTCCCTTGTTCAACCGCGCGCCCACGGACTCGGTCGGCATCAACGTGCTGTCGTCGTTCCAGCCGCTCGCCAACACCTGCAGCTTCACCACGACGGCGCCTCAGAATGCAGGTCAGTCTTTCGTCATCGCGACCCAGTCGCCCCTGCCCCCGCCCCCGCAGCCAGTGGTGAATCCCGTAGTCGTGCACAAGATCCTCTTTAAAGAGACTCTTTAAAGGGCGCTTCTCCGTTTGCGAAGGGGGCTGGCGAGCTGCGGCCCCCTAAGGATCCTACAGGCCCCCCTAAGGATCCTACAGGCCCCCCTAAGGATCCTACAGGTGGCGTGGAGAGCGGCGACACGGCGCGTCGCAGCGTAACGCTGCCTTTCGAAGCACTGCGAGCGGCTACTGACCCTGGCTTTGAGCAGCTTGCCGATTCAGCCGGCACTGCCGTAGGTGTGCTCCGTGAGCTGCTCCAAGCAATGACGCAGGACCTGCTCGAGCTCCAGATCGGGTTCTAAGCTGGCCTGAGCCCGCTGAAGCGCTTGCCGCGCCTCGCGTTCGCCGAAACCAAGACTGCGTGCGATGCAACGGTGTGCGGAATGCCTTTCTCCCTGAGAATGTCCCGCAATACACGCAGATGAGAGTGCAAGGCGAGCGTGCAGGGCGAGGGGGCAGGGCGCTTCGCGCCCGCCCGTTAGCGTCACTTTGGCCAGGCAACGGGGGGCGACGGGCTTGGGTGGTACCGGGCGGGGAGGTAGAGGAGGACGCCTTCGGGCTCTATCAGGAGTAGACCCATGCCGAACGTGCGCAGACGGCGATCGAGCGCGAACGGATCCCAGCGCGATGCAGCCTGCGACTGGGCGACGCGCGCCAGGTACTCGAGAGCGGTCGCGGGGGTACAGGCGACGTAGTGCTCGTGTGCGAAGCCGAGCTCTTCGGCGAGCGGCGCCAGCTCTCGCTCGAGCGCAGCCGCCTCGGTATATGGCGCGACGGCGATCACGAACGGGTTCGCGTGGAGAGAATTGGCGGGCGAGCCGCCCACGAGTGGCCACCGCGACCTGCCAATGGCGTGCCCGTGGCTGACGACGCTGGCGCGTTCGTCCAACCAGCCTCGGCAGGTCGCGCGGAATGCTTCTGGGGACGGCTGTCGCAGCAGCTCGCGCTTCCACGGCACGTCGTCGAACAGCTTCGATGAGTAGGCGGTGAGCACCACCACTTCCTCCCACGAGAGCCCGTGAAACCGCGAGCGCGTCACCGACAGGTGAATGGCGCTGCGCTGCAAGCGGGCCAGTTGCTCCGCGATGGGCGCGGGCGCTGCGTCCTCGTCTTCGAGCTCGAACAGCAAACCCTCGAGCACCCCGGAGGCTGCGAAGAGCTGCTCGAGCGAGCGAGCGCTGACGTAGCAGTAGCGCTGCGCCGGGCTCGGCGCAGCCGACGAAATTCCCGAGCTTCCCAAACCTAAACGCTGTAGCGACATGCGAGCTCCCCGCGGCGTCCACCTGCCTCGGTCGCTATCCCCGACCGAATGGCGCCGCTTCTCGAGAACCATCCCATAGGATGGTGCTCGAGGCAAGCTCGGCGCTATGGCTTACCGCGCGCTCGGCCACAGCACGCGCTCGAGCTCGGCGATCACGCGCAGCCCGCTCGTTTCCGCGGCGTCCACGGACAGGGGCGGGAAGTCGGGGTTGTCCGAGCGGAGCAGGAGCTGAAAGCCGCCCCGACTCCGTGACTCCAGCGACCCGACGCGCTTGAGCACGTAGGCGCCGCCCGTTTCGGGATCACCATGCTCGCGCCATTCTGCCACGACGACGCGCCCCTCGAGCGGTCCGCTGACAGGTGCCTTGAATAGCGCTAGCGCACCGTCGGGCACCGTCGGCGCCATCGAGCGGCCATGCACTTGCGCCACGAAGCGCCCGACGAGCTGTGAGGTCCGCGCCCCCTTCAGCTTGAGCCACGCGCTGATTTCGACCTCGCGGGCGCCGTCGAAACGGCTGGCAGCAGCCTGCAGCGTCATCACCGGCACTCCGCCGCGCGCTGGCGGCGCGTCAGCCGGGAAGACTTCGTGGCCCAGGCGCTCGAGTCCGCGCAGCGCACGGCGCAGCGAGAGCTCGCTCTGCGCTTCCGTGGGCGCCGCGGTCAAAAGCTCGTAGGGCTCGACGTCCAGCACGTCAGCGACGTGCGACAGGGTCTTGAGCGTGAGGTTTTGCCGACCCGCCTCCAGCCGCTGCACGTTCTTGGACGCGATGCCCAGCGCCTCCGCTACCGCATCCTGAGTCAGACCGCGCGCCAGCCGCAGCGCCTTGATACGCCTGCCGACGAACGCAACCAGCTCCGGCGGGGGTACCCGACGCACGCCATCACGATGCGCCGCCGAGGCGGAGCAGGAACACCATCCTGGAAGATGGTGTGAATCTGCCAGTGAAGCGCGCGTCCCAGAAGGAGACCAGGGCGGAGGATGCAGTGTGCAGGTCGAGGCCGACTGGAGAGCGCACGGCCGAGGCCGAAGCTGCCGTGGCAGCGCACGACAATCAGAGCGCGAGCGCGCCGAAATAGACGGCGAAGCCCACGGCCGCGATACCCAGGCCCGCCACCGTGAACGAGACCCGCAAGAGCGCGCGCTTTCGCGCATCGCGCACTCGCGGTACGACCAGCAGGTGCCCAATCGCGGCATCGAAAACGGCCAGCGCGACAATACCCACGCCGATGAGTTGGTGATGGGACAACCTACACAGTCTCACCTGAAGCGAGGCGCTGCGCTACTGGCCTTCGCCGGGCGCTTTGCGTGGGTCGACGTTCGCCGTTGCCTGGCTGCCGCCTATCCTCTAGTTTTCCGGGCTTGGCTCCTCGAGGAGGAACATGAGGGCAGCGATCACGGCTGGTGTTTTCGGGATGGTGCTGGCAGCCATCGGCTGCGGCGACTCGGAGGCGGATACCAAGGACGAGTTCATCGCGCAGTTGTGCGCGGAGTTTGCGGACTGTTGCGTAGCGGTGGGCCGCCCTGGGGACGGGGCCCAGTGTCGCGCGTTCTACGGTGCCTTCCTCAGCTCGACTTCGGGCTACGACCAAGCCGCGGCGGACGCCTGCTTGGACGAGTTTCGAGCGCTGGGCAGCGGCAAGTGCGACTCCGCTTCGCGCAGCACGCCCAGCTGCAACAAGGTATTCGTGTCGTCGGGCGGTACGGCGAAACCCGGCGAGGCCTGCGAAGACGACAGTGACTGCGCGCCCCCAGCCGCAGGCGACGTCGAATGCGTGAGTAACTTCGTCGGCGACGCGACCGTCCAGCAGTGCCAAGTGCGCTTGCCCGGAACGGAGGGCAGTGCGCCTTGCGTGGGCACCGTCGAGGGTAACCTCACCGTCTCGGTGGGAGGCGGCGACGACATCCCGGCCCAGGGCTACCTGTGCGACGTCGCCGATGGGTTGAGCTGTGACAGCCAAAGCGGCGCCTGCCAGGCGCTCGGCGAGGTGGGCGAGGCCTGCAGTGGCGGCCAGTACGCGTGCGTTCCCTCGGCGTACTGCGATTTCACCGATCGCATGTGCAAGGCTAGCCTAGCGGTCGGTGCTGCGTGCCAAGGCTTCGACGAATGCGTGGAGGGCGCCTCCTGCGACACGACGACGGGCACCTGCGTAGCGCTGCTCGCAGCAGGCGAAGCCTGCTCCTCCTATTCCGATTGCGCGTCCGGCAACTGCGTCAACCAGAAATGCGAAGCTTCCGACGACCTCGGTCTCGTCCTTCTCTGCGGCTCGAGCTAGCCGCGGGCGCGCTGACTTGCTCCCGCCCCCGAGATGCGGAGATAGTGGCGCCATGATTGCAGTCGGCGATGAATTGCCCGAGGCCACGTTGTGGGAGTCGACCGGATTCGGTGAGGCTTGTCCGCTGGCACCAGCGCCGGTTTCGGTGCGAGCCGCCACGCAAGGCAAGCGCGTGGTTGTTTTCGGGTTGCCGGGCGCGTACACGCCCACCTGCTCGGCCAAGCATCTGCCGGGTTACGTGCAGCGCTTCGAGGCGCTGAAGGCACGCGGCGTCGACGAGGTTTGGTGCATCTCGGTCAACGACGGCTACGTGATGGCGGCTTGGGGCAAGGAGCAAGGAGCCACCGGCAAGCTGCGCATGCTGGGCGACGGCAACGCCGACTTCGTGCGCCAGCTCGGGCTCGACAAGGACAGCTCCAAGAGTGGCATGGGCATCCGCTCCCAGCGCTTCTCGCTCTTGGTCGAGAGCGGGATCGTCAAGCAGGTCAACGTCGAGGCACCGAGCAAGTTCGAGGTGAGTGACGTCGACACGATGCTCAAGCAGGTATCAGCACCATGAGAGCACCCGAAGCTCGCGACAAGCCGGTCATCGAGAGCATCCTGCACCCCTCAGACTTTTCGGAAGGGAGCGAGGTCGCGTTGGCCCACGCTTTGAAGGTCGCGCTCATCGCGCGCTCCGAGCTCACGCTCGTCCACGTCTCGCCGGACATGACGGCCGAATGGAGCGACTTCCCGGGCGTGCGCCAGACGCTGGAGCGCTGGGGGCTACTGCCGCCCAACAGTCCTCGTGCAGCGGTGCCGAAGCTCGGCATCGACGTGGCAAAGGTCATCGCACGCGACCGCGATCCGGTCTCGTCCGTGCACCGCTACCTCGAGGACCATCCCGTCGACTTGATCGTGCTCGCTTCCCATCAGCGAGACGACAGCGCGCTGTGGTCGCGCGGGTCGGTCGCCGAATCGGTCGCTCGTAAGGGCGGGCAAGCGACGCTCTACGTACCCTACGGGGGCGAAGGTTTCGTGTCTCGTCGCGACGGGGCGGTAACCCTCGAGCGCATCCTCGTTCCGGTGGCGCCCAGGCCGCGCGCGCAGCCCGGGCTGGCCGCTGCGGCTCGTTTGGTCACTCGCCTGGAGCGCCCGATGGGAACATTCACGCTGCTGCACGTCGGAGCTCCCGGAAATATGCCAGTCGTGAATCGTCCCAGCGTGCCGGGCTGGCAGTGGGAAGCCGTCACCAAGCAGGGCGAGGTGATAGACACCATCATCGACACCGCTGTCACGACGAAGGCCGACCTGATCGTGATGACCACCGACGGTCGCAACGGCTTCCTCGACGCGCTGCGTGGCAGTCACAGCGAGCGCATCCTGCGCCGCACACCGTGCCCGCTGCTGGTGATTCCGGAGCAATCGGCGATCGACCAGGCACTGAAAGACGACTGAAACGGCTTGTCTTCGCTGCGGCTCGCGAGCTGGCGGCTGACGGTCGGCGTAGCGATGTCCGCGCCTTCCGGTTGCCCTGAGCGGGGTGGGGCATCGACTTCGCGGGGGGGACCCGCCATGCTGCGCCGGCATGGCGAAGACGAAGAAGCTGAAGCGTGCGGCGGAGGTGGGCGAGGTGGCGGCGCGCGCTGCAGGCGCGGTCGCGACGGCCGAGGAGCACGTGCGCGGGCTGCTGGCGTACCTGGGCGAGGATGTCCAGCGAGAGGGGCTCTTGGACACGCCGGCGCGCGTCGTGCGAGCCATGCGTGAGCACTATTCGGGCTATGGGCAGGACGCGGCCCAGTACCTGGCCAAGACGTTCGAGGAGGTGGAAGGGTACGACGAGCTCGTGCTGGTGAGCGATATCGAGCTGTTCAGCCACTGCGAGCACCACATGGTGCCGTTCGTGGGCAAGGCGCACGTCGCGTACATTCCTGATGGGCGCGTGGTCGGGCTGAGCAAGCTGGCGCGCGTCGTGGACGTGTATGCCAAGCGCCTGCAGGTGCAGGAGAAGCTGACCAAGCAGATCGCGGACGCGATTGAGCAACACCTGAAACCACAAGGGGTCGCGGTGATCGTGCAGTGTCAGCACTTTTGCATGTGCTACCGCGGCGTCAGAAAGCCTGGTTCCTGGACGACGACCAGCAAGCTGCACGGATTGTTCTTGAAGGATCCGGCAGCGCGCATGGAGCTGTTCACGGTGCTCGGCCTGCCGCGGCACATCGGCGGGCAAGGTATCTGAGGCGCATGACGAAGGTCGCGGCCGTCGACATCGGCACGAACTCCGTCCGGCTGCTGGTCACCGAACCGGGTGGGCGTGAAATCGAACGACCGATGCGCATCACGCGGCTCGGGCAATGCGTGGATGTAACCGGCCGGCTGTCGGCGGAGGCGATCGAGCGCACGGTCGCGGTGCTGGCGGAGTATCGGGCCCTATCCGAGCGCTGGGGCGTGACGCGCATGCGCGCGACCGCTACCAGCGCGGCTCGCGATGCGTCGAACAGCGCGCAGTTCTTCGACGCGGCCGAGCGCGCGCTGGGCGTGCGGCCCGAGCTGCTGAGCGGAGCAGAGGAAGCGCAGCTTTCCTTCCACGGCGCGACCTCCGGCCTCGAGCTTGAAGCCGGGCCGTTCTTGATCATCGATCTGGGCGGCGGCTCGACCGAGCTGGTGCTGGGCAAGCGTGAGCCCGAAGCGCTGATCTCGCTGCAAATGGGCTGCGTGCGCATGACCGAGCGACACCTGAAGGCGGATCCTCCCGCGTCCGACGAGCTAGCGGCGTGCCTCGAGGACGTGGAGGGGCGGCTCACCAGGGCAGACGCGGTGATCGATGCCCGGCGCGCGCGCCAAGTGGTTGGCTTGGCGGGCACCGTGACTGCGCTCTCGGCCATGCAGCTCGGCTTAGCTCGCTACGACGCCACCCAAACGCACCACAGCACGCTCACCCTGCCGCAAATCGAAGCGCTCTTTCAGCGCCTGAGCAAGGCAACACTGGCCCAGCGACGCACGCTGCTGGTCGAGCCCCAGCGCGCCGACGTGATCGTCGGCGGCGCCGCCGTCCTGCTCGGCACCATGCGCCATTTCCAGCTCAGCGAGCTGCTCGTGAGCGAGCACGACATTCTCGATGGCCTGGCAGCTACGCTGCTGTGAGTGCC
>DATDEV010000628.1:0-4591 GCA_036522995.1 Polyangiaceae bacterium | reverse complement strand
CGTCGTGGCTGGCGACGGCGACCGTCGACCGCCCAGTCAGGCGCAGCCGAGCCCTCCGAGCCAGCTGCAGCCCGGGCAGGACTTTCAGCGCCCGCCGAGCTACGGCCCGAGCTTTCCGTTTCGCTCGGCGCCGGCGTCACCCTGGGCTCGTTAGCCGGCGGCCGGCTACTTCAGGTCGAGCTGCGTGCGCGTCTGGAACTGGAGCACTGCATGCGGCTGCTTGCCGGGAGGCGTGCCCGGCAGCGCGGCGGGGCCGAGCTCGGCGGCGAGCACCGAGTTGATCTCGCCCTTGCCGGGGAGGAGCGCGCCAACCGCTAGCTCGACCGTGCCCTCCGAGGTGGACTGGAACTGCGACACGGTCTTGTCGATCCCCTCGGGCAAGCCCTGCAAATCGAACGTGCGCGACGCCGCATAGCGCTTGGTATTGACCTCGAGCGTCGCGCCCTGCTCCGTGACTTGCTTCACCTTGATCAGCCGATAAGTGAGCAAGTCGAGCCCCGAGACGTCGTCACGGCTGGTAACCATGAAGTAACCGCCGGCACCGAGCGGCTTGTCTGGATAGGGAATCGTGAGCAGCGACAGCGCCTCCGACAGCGAGCGCACCACGTCGCGGAACTCTTCGGGCGCAGCCTTGGTGGCATCGTAGCGGAAGCCCGCGCCGGCACCGCCCGGCAGCAAGCTGTACTCCACCTTGCTGCCTTTCAGCTTGCCGAGCTTGTCGTCGATGTCCTTGGGCACCGACGGCGCATCGATCTTCGCGCTCGTGATGCGCGCCAGCACGGGCTGCGACACCACCATGCCGTCGCCGGCGCCATCCAGCTTCTTCGGCTCGATGCTGACGCCCAGCAGCACCGGAATCGCGCCCTGGCGCGGATCGGTCTGAATCGCCAATTGAATGGTACCGCTCAGCTTGGCCGGCGCCTTGCCCGGTCCGAGCTTCACGCGCGGCTCCGCACCCTCGCCGCCCAGCGTGACCTTGGGCATGCCGCCACGCGGCAGCTCCTTGTCGGCCGCGCCAGGCGCGAAGACGCCGTCGGGCGGCGGGCCTCCCTCGACCTGTTGCATCGGCGCCGCGCCGCTGCCGCGCGGGCCAGCCACCGACGCGGCGGCCACTGCCTGCGCGAGATCAGGGTCGATCGCCTCGACCTTGCTGGCGCCGGAGGCGTCGCCGCCTTCGCGCTTCGACTCGGTTTTCTGCTCCGCCTTCTGACAACCGAACGCGAGCAGCACGACCAGGAGGGATACGGATGCTTGGCGCATGACGATGACTTCGGGCCTTATAGAGGGGGACGGCGCGACCGGGCAAGCGCCTCCGCTTCGGCCGCCAAAGCCGCCGGCCGATCCGATTTATTCCCGGCTCTTCTCCAGCACTTCCTTGAGCACCCCCACCAGCGTGGACAGCTGGTAGGGCTTCTGAATGAAGCCGGCCAGGCCCTTGCCGACGAAGCGCTGCGTCACGTCCTGCTCGTTGTAGCCACTGGACAGAATGACGCGCACGCCCGGGCGCATGCGGCGCAGCTCGCGGAATGTCTCGGCCCCGTCGACGTGCGGAATGGTCAGATCGACGATGGCGCAAATGATGTCATCGGCCCGCTCGCGGAAGCGTGCGATCGCCTCCGCTCCATCGGCGGCAGTCACGACCGTGAAGCCGACGCGCTCGAGCATCTTGCGACCCACGGCGCGTACCGACTCGTCGTCGTCGACGAGCAGCACCGTGCCCTTGCCTTCGTAGATGCCGCGCACCGGGCTGCCCTGCGCCCGCACTTCCGCGCGATGACCGACCGGAAACAGCACCTTGAAGGTCGTGCCGCGGCCGAGCTCGCTGTACACCTTGATCGCGCCGCGGTGGCCGCGCACGATGCCGAGCACCGCCGCCAGTCCCAGCCCGCGACCGGTAAACTTGGTGGTGAAGAACGGGTCGAAGATCCGCGATCGGGTTTCGGAATCCATACCCGAGCCGGTGTCGGCGACCTCGATGAACACGTACATGCCTTCGGGCAACTGCTCGTCGAGCCAGGCCTCCGACAGGTAGGGCCGGTCGCAATCCATGGCGCCGATGGTCACGGTGATGATGCCGGAGCGCTCGGCGATGGCTTCGGAAGCGTTGACCACCAGGTTCATCACCACCTGGCGCAGCTGCGAGACGTCGGCGTCGACGCTCGGCACGTTGGGCGAGAAATTGAGCTTGAGCATCGCGTTCTTGGAGATCGAGACGCGCAGCATGTGCAGCATCTCCTCCACGACCTTCTGCAGCTCCACCGGCTGGATGACGAAGCGCCCCTTGCCCGAGTAAGCCAGCATCTGCTTGCACAGCTCGGTGGCGCGCTGCGCGGCGCGGCGAATCTCGGCCAGGTCGTCGCGCGCCTCCGACGACGCCGGCAGCGCGTCGAGCGCCAGATCGGCGTGGCCCAGCACCGCCATCAGCAAGTTGTTGAAGTCGTGCGCGATGCCGCCCGCCAGCACGCCCAGGCTCTCCAGCTTCTGCGTCTGCTGGATTTGCGACAGAAATTTGAGTCGCTCGTCCTCGGCGCGGCGACGCTCGCTCGAATCGCGCAGGATCAGCGTGAGCAGTCGCTGCTTCTGCACCGTGCACTGCGAGATGGCAGCCTCGAGCGGAAACTCCTCGCCGCTGGCGCGACGACCGCTGAGCTCGCCGATCGTGCCGATACGCCGGCTGGCCAGCCCGGACCGCACGAACTCGACGAGCTGGTCCTTGTGCTGGCCGCGGTGGTGCGGGGCGATGAACTGGCTGAAGTCGGTGCCCAGCACGTCGGCCGCCAAACAGCGGAACATCTTCTCGGCTGCCGGATTGAACAGCACGATGCGCTCGGCCTCGTCGAGCGAGACGATCGCGTCCATGGCCGAGCTGACCAGGCCGTCGAGGCGCTCCGACAGCTGCTGCTCGCCCTGCTTCTGAGCGGTGACGTCGTAGAGCTGCACGGCGACCTGCCCTGGCTTCGGGCGGTAGGCCCACACCTCGAAGTAGAGATCGCGCGCTGCGAGGTGATCGGTGCGCGTGGCAGGTTGTCCCGTGTCGACGACGCTCGCCAGGAAGGGCAGCCAGGCGGGGTTGAAGTACGGCAGCGCCTCGCGCACGCGGCGGCCATCGAGGCTGCCCGGGGTGACACCGATCATGCGCTCGAAGCTCGGGTTGACTTCCAGCATCACCGCGTCGACGGCCGTGCCGCTTTCGTCGCGCAGCAGCTCATAGAGCACGAACCCGGCGCCCATGTTCGTGAACAGCAGCCGGTGACGTTCTTCGATGGCTCGCAGCCGCTCGAGCTCGTCAGGGGAAATCGCGGACACTCACTACGACGCATACCCGACCCCCCGGCAGACCCCCAATGGCGAAAGCCCGCGCGCTCCGCCGCCTTCGACGAAAACCTATGCTGGATCGTCGAAATTGCACCCGAGCTGCAAGATTGGGCCGCCGCGGCCTGCTTAATTGCACCGACCTCGTCCAACCCTCGACAAGAGGCGACGCCGAGCCATGCCCACGGCCGAGCCGATCGTACACTTTGGGACAAGACATGGTCGGCCGTCTGCTCATCGTCCTGCTGCCGTGCCTGGCGAGCGGCTGCACTGCGGACCTTGGCGCGGGGGCGTCAGGAGCTGGCGCGGCGGGCGGCGCCTCCGGCGCGGCAGCGGGCGCTGGGTCGGGTGCGGTAACGCCGGGTGAGACGACCTCGTTCGCTTGCGATCCGAACGCGAAGGTGCCCGTCGCCGGGCTGCGCCGACTGACGATGAATCAGTATCGCAACACGCTCGTCGACTTCGTGGGCAACGCGACAGGCAGCTCGGCTGACGCCAGCGCGGTGCTGAGCGAGCTTTCCGGAGCGCTCGAGCGCTTGCCGAGCGATCGTCGCGAGCCCACGTCGGAGGATTTGCACGGCAGCTACCGGCGACTCGACCAGTCGCTGCAGCAGCTGCACGTCGACGCCTACTACGACGTCGGTGTGGCCGCCGGGGCCGCGCTCACACGACCCGAGCGACTGGCGCAGGTGGTGGGGACGTGCGCCGTCGATCAGGACGCGAGCAACGACGCCGCATGCCTGAGCGAGCTCGTCTCGCGCCTCGGGCAGCGCGCGCTCAGGCGCCCGCTCGATGCCGACGAGCAGGCCTTCTACGAAGGCGTGTACGGCGCCGACAAGGCGCCGAGCCCCGCAGCCTACGCCGACGTGATCGCGGTCCTGCTCAACGCCCCCGAGCTGGTGTACTTCGTCGAGCACGGCGCCAGCGAGGTAGCGGGCAAGCCAGGCAGTTTCGAGCTTTCTGGCTACGAGCTGGCCTCGCGGCTCTCGTACCAGCTCTGGCAAACGGCGCCGGACGCCGAGCTGCTCTCGCACGCGGCTGATGGCAGCCTGCTCGAGGCGCAGACCTATCGCGCAGAGGTCGCGCGGCTCTTGGCAGACGCCCGCGCGCGGCCTGCGCTCGACGAATTTTTCGAGGATTGGGCCAAAGTCGAGGAGCTGCCGCAGCTCGATGCCAAGAACGCCGATCCGGTGTTCAAGGCGTTCGCCGGCACCCAGCTACCGAGCGCCACGCTGCGCCAGGACATGATCGACGACGTGCTCGGCATGCTCGACTACTA
>DATDEV010000627.1:0-5173 GCA_036522995.1 Polyangiaceae bacterium | reverse complement strand
AAGGGCCGCGACCTGGAGAAAGTCGTGCTGGCGCGCGCCGTCCGCTCCCACCTCGACGACCGCATCCTGGTCTACGCCAACAAAACCGTCGTCTTCGACTGAGCCGCTACGCTCGGTCCCGTTTGTCAGGTGGGGCCCCGGCCCCACCTGGTAGTTACGACACTTTACGGCGAGCGCGATCGTTGAGCAGCGCGCGCCACGCTTCAATCCGGTTCAAGGCGTGCTCCGGCCATTCGAAGCGGGAGAGGCGGGCGAGCAGGTGCGGGGTGTGGTCGCCGGCGCGAATGCGCGGGCCAAACACGTCCGCTGCAGCCTCGATGTACTCGAACGCGCGCTCCGGACGGGAGCGCGAGTGCTCGTACCAGGCGCAGGTCAGCAGGTAGTGCTGCTTGGCTTCGGCCTCTTCCACCACGATGCGCGAGCACTCGTCGATCAGCGCCCGGGCTCGTTCGGGCTGATGTCGGATCAGCGCCAGGTGGCAAAACAGCAGCTTCGACTCCATCACGCCCCACGGATCGCCCATCTTCACGAACGAGCGGTGCGCCCGGTCGGTGTGCAGGTCGGCCATGTCCAGATCGTCGGTGTCGATGCCGATCATGGCCAGCAGGCGATCGCAGGCAGCCTGACCGCGCGGCGTGCGCAGCGTGTCGAAGGTGGACAGCGCATCGAGCGCCCCGCTCTCCGAGCTGTGAAAGTTCATCAGCCGGTGCTCCACATGCGCGATCGACACGTCGGCCTGCGCCGTGCCCAAGCGGTAACCGGCGCGCTCGAATTCGTTGCGCGCCTCCTGCGCCAGGCGCCGCGAGCGATCGGTCGTGCCTTCCGAGTGCTCGATCCAGCTGAGCAGCAGCAAGCACTGGCCACGCCCGACCGGCTGATCGAGCGCCGCGAAGTTGCGCTCACCGCTCTGAATCGTCTGGCGGGCGCTCTCGTAGTCGCCCAGTTGAAATTCGATCTCGCCGGCCACCGCTTCGCACAACGCCTGACCCAGCACGTGCCCGCGCTCGTCGAAGGTGATCAGCGCCTTCTTGACCAGCTCCAGACCCTCGGCCGAGCTGCCCTGCTCGCTCAGCAGGTGGCCCTGCAGGCGCAGGCAGTGCGCCACGTTCTCGCCGTCGCCCGCCTCTTCGAAGCGCGTGCGCGACAGCTCCGCCAGCGTGCTGGCCTCGGCGAGCCGGCCCACGTGGCGCATGGCCTCCGCTTGCCAGCGGTTTTTGAGCGCCAGCATGCGCCCGGTCAGCTTGCCCTTGAGCAGATCGAGATCGGCCAGGGTCGACAGCGGCTCGCGGGCACCGTTCCAGCCGCGCTGCAGGAAGTCGAACAACAGCAGCGCCGCCGGATCGTGATCGCCTGCGTGGATCAGGTTGAGCACGCGCTGGCGCACGATGCGGCGCGTGTTGGCTTGCGGATGGGTGAGCAGCGCCGCAGCCGCCGCGCGATAGAAGCGTTCCTTGTCCGAGCGCTCCGAAAGCTGCAGCAGCAGGTGCTCCTGCAGCAGCTCGTGCGGCCATGAATAGCGGCCCGACGAACGCGGGATCAGCACCTCGGCGTTCTGCAGCGCGATCAGCGCCGGATCCGGCGCCATACCGAGCGATGCCACCAGCTCCAGCAGCACGTTGCGGCGAATTTCGCCGCCCAGCGTGGCGGCCGCAAAGGCGGCCGGGCGGTACTGCTCCGGCACCGAGTTGACGCGGCTGTCCCACAGCTCGGCCGTGGTCTGCGGGCGGGTGGCCAGCACCTCGGGCGGCACGCGGTAGGTGCCGTTCAGGAACTCCATGTTGCCGGCCAGCGCCCAGGCGTGCAGCTGCTGCAGTGCGAACAGCGGGTTGCCACGGCTGCGGCGCGCCGCTTCCTCGACGGCGGCGTCGTCCAGCGGCAGCGAGGCTCGCAGCAGCTCCTTGGTGGTGTCGGGTTGCAACGGCTGCACCTCGATCACGGTGCCGTCCATCACGTCGCGTAGCTGGCGCAGCCGCTCGGCGGCCGGGGTGCCGAGCGCCACGTCCTCGTGACGGGCCGTCGCCACCATCACGATCTTCACGTCCGTTTCCTCGTTGTGGATACGGATGAAGCCCTCGAAGGTGGCCGGCCCGCCGTTGTGCAAGTCGTCGAGCCAGAACAGCAGCGGCCGGCCCCCGGAGATCTTGCGCAGCGTGTAGCGGATGACCATGCGCCGCGTCTCGAGCGTGTCGAGCGTGAAGCGAATGCCCGAGGGACCGATCGGTTGATCGCTGGAGGAGCCGCCCACCGGCTTCATCCATTCGGCGGCGCCGGCGACCCAGGCGCGGCCGTTCTTGTCGTCACGCCGTACACGCCAGCGCTCGAGCAGCGAACGCTCGATGGTGTCGCGATCGGTGCGCTCGAAGTTGTAGTAGTGCGCGGCGGCGCCCAGCATGCCGTCGACGGAGCTGCGTAGCTTTCGGTAGCGCGCGCGCAGCGGCACCATCGTGCCTTGCTCGTGCATGGTCTCGCACAGCCACTCCGCCAGGCGGCTCTTGCCGCAACCGGCGGGGCCCACCAGGATCACCAGCCGATGTGGCGGACCGACGCCGTCGACCATCTCCTGACAAATCGCTTCGAGCTTCTTGCGCTCCTCGTCGCGGCCGACCAGCGGGCTCGGGCGAATGCTGAGCAGACCCGGCGCGTGCTCGGGTGCGGGCGCCAGATCCGGGTTCGGCCCGCGGGTGCCGGTGCGGCGCGTCGGCGCTGCTGCCTGCACGTCGGAGGCGCGCGCGAGCGACGGGAAGTCCCAGACCTTGGGCAGCTGCTGAGGCTTGAATTTCTGCCAGTCGCGCCGCGCTTGGGCCGAAAACTCGTAGCGGTCCCAGGGCTTCTTGGCCAGGAGCTGCGTGACGAAGGTGGTCGTCTCTTCTGGCGCGTCGATGGCCAGCTTGAGCTTGGGCACGCGGTCGAAAGCGTGCACCCGGAGCAGCTCCTTGGACTCGCCGGTGAACGGCGCGTGGCCAGAGAGCAAGCGATACAGGATGCAACCGACCGAGTACAGGTCGGTCGCCCCGCCCACGTGGTGCATCTCGTGCTGAATCTGCTCGGGCGCCATGTAACCCGGCGTCCCGGCGCCCGCGTGCGGCGCGAACTGCATCGCCTTCGAGCCGTCGAGCCGCTCGTCGTGAGCGTCCTGACGTAGCCAGGCCAGGCCGAAGTCCAGCACGTGCACGCGCGGCGTCTGACCCTCGATGCGCTCCACCAGCACGTTGGACGGCTTCAAGTCGCCGTGCACGATGCCGCGCGCGTGCGCGTGCGCCAGCGCCGAAAAGATCTGGTCCATCGTCACCCAGATCAGCGGGAACTTGATGCGCGCGTGAGCCAGCTCGTGCAGCGAAGCGCCGGAAACCAGCTCCATCGCCAGGTAGGGCGAGCCGTCGCGCAGCTGCCCGAAATCCTGAGCCTTGACGATGTTCGGGTGGTCCAGAGCGGCGAGCGCACGCGCCTCCTTGTAGAACCACATCACGTAGTCGTGAGCGAGGTTGCCGGGCGGCGGAATCACGCGCTTGACCGCCACCTGCTCGCCGTTCGCCTGGTCGCGGCAGCGGTAGACGATGCCCATGCCGCCCTCGCCCAGCACGCTCAGCACCTCGTAGCGATTGGCGATGACGTGGCCGGGCAGAACCGGCGTGCTGGTCGCGGCACGCGTGGAGTCCTCCGAGAACACGGCAGCCGCCGAGGGAATGCTCGGAGGCGCGCTGTCTGCGTCGTGCAACTCGCGCGGAGCGTCCGCCAGAATTTCTTCGTCGGCCACTGCTTGAGGATCCGTCTTCAGTGCAGGCTTCTCGCGTTCAGACTCTGTCGCGTTCGCATTCGGGGTCTCGGCGGTAGTGTTTCCCGGAACGTCAGCCCGCGTACCGCGGTTCTCCGCACCCGAAGCCTCAGTGGGCTGCGATGCGTTCTCCGCTTGGCTGGGTTTCGCCATGCACGGCCGTGAGTTTAGCCACCTGCAAGTGTACGTCGAGACTCAGCTAAGCCAGGCAAAGACCGAGCGGGGCAGCGGCCGGCGGATCGAGGACGGCCGGCCGCCTTCCGGCCTGACTGGACGAGTCTGGGCAATGTATTGAATTTCTCAGTAGTTACATTGAGTTATCTTCATGTGGCGCGACCGCGGGCCGGGCGGTAGTCTCCGCCACCTCATGCCGTCTTCCAAGCTCTTCGACCCGCCCCTCGCCGAACGTGACCCCGAGATCGCCCGCTTGATTCACGCCGAAGAGGTGCGCGAGACGGTGAAGCTCAGGCTCATCCCTAGTGAAAACTACGCGTCGCGCGCGGTGCTCGAGGCGACTGGGTCAGTCCTGACCAACAAGTACTCCGAAGGCTACGCCGGCAAACGTTACTACGAGGGCCAGCAGATCATCGATCAGGTGGAGGAGCTGGCGGTAGCGCGGCTCAAGGCCCTGTTCGGCGCGGAGCACGTCAACGTGCAGCCCTACAGCGGCAGCCCCGCCAACCTCGCGGTGTACCTGGCATTCTGTGCCGCGGGCGACACCATCATGGGTCTGGGACTGCCGAGCGGCGGTCACCTCACGCACGGCTCGCACGTCAGCATCACTGGACGCTACTTCAAGGCCGTCGCCTACGACGTGTCGCCGAGCGATCAGCGCATCGACTTCGCGCAGGTGCGAGCCCTGGCCAAGGAGCACCGACCCAAGCTGATCTGGGCAGGCACCACGGCCTACCCGCGCCAGCTCGACTTCCAGAAATTCCGGGAGATCGCCGATGAAGTCGGCGCCAAGCTGTGCGCCGACATCGCGCACATCTCCGGCCTGGTGGCGGGCGGCGTGCACCCGTCGCCGATCGGTATCGCCGACGTCGTAACCAGCACCACGCACAAGACCCTGCGCGGTCCGCGCGGCGGCATCGTCATGTGCAAGACCCAGTACGCCAAAGACATCGACCGGGCCGTGTTCCCGGGCCTGCAAGGTGGCCCGCACAATCACACCACGGCCGGCATCGCGGTGGCTGCCAAAGAGGCGTCGACGCCCGAGTTCAAGCAGTACGCCCACAACGTGGTCGCCAACGCCAAGGTGCTGGCCGAGGGCTTGCTCGCCAAGGGCTTCTCGCTCGTCACCGGCGGCACCGACAACCACCTGATCCTGCTCGACCTGCGCACCAAGAACGTCACCGGCAAGATCGCGGCCAAGGCGCTCGACCGCGCCGGCATCGTCGG